>JBATKC010000367.1:0-9124 GCA_049669065.1 Gammaproteobacteria bacterium | reverse complement strand
CGGCCTGGTTCATCGCGCTTTGTTCCGCGCTGGTTGTCTGGCGCTCCATCGGACGCCCGAGCACAAGATAGGAGAGCTGGTCCGATTCGCCCATGGCCGGATCCGAAAAAATAGAAAACACCGGCTGTTTCAGCGCACCCCTGCCCTTGATGCCGACCAGTACCCCGGGCTCGGGACGACGCACTGCCTCCACGTCGATGCCCGGCTCGGTGACCGGCCCTCCGGCAAAAAGCAGGCGGCCGGTCCGGATCTGCAGATTCTGCCCATAAGCCTTGTACGTGCCATCCAGAATGCTCAATTCACCGGTGGCCGAAGTCGGTTGGCCGGGCTTGTCGGTGAGCAGAAGATTGCCCTGAAATCTGCCCTTGAGGCCAAACCCCGAGAATTTCACTTTGTCTTCGATCAGCAGCCGCACGCGGGCGTTCAACTCGTAGGGAGATGCTCGCGTCCGTCCCGCAGGCTCGTCGACAATGACCTGGTCTTTCGAGACGCTGACCGCGGACGTCGGCAGTTGCTTCGGCTCGATCGAACCGCGCGGGACCGCGATCTGTCCGACCAGATCGAGGCGTTTGCCCTGCATAGTCAGCGCCAGATCTGGCGACGCGAACAGCCGCGCCTCGGGTAGGTTCAAGACTTGCAGGTCGTCGCCGACGAGCTTTATCTCTAGCTGGACTGGCTTGGCCAGCAGATCCGCCGTTCCGGTCACATTGAGGATGCCCTCGCCCGAACGCGCCTGCAGACGCATCAGGACACTGCCGCTGCCCTGGCCGGCCAGCTCTATGACCAGGTCCTCGAGCGTTAGACCGGGCCGGTCAAGCCTCGCTGTCGCTTCCCTGAGCGCAATCTGCCCCGTCAATGCCGGCTGCCGCAGCGTCCCTGAAACAGATACCGATCCACTTATGTGCCCCTCGATGCGGCTCAATTCGGGGATCAGCCTGTTCAGAATTCTGATATCCGGCACATCCGTGGTCAGCGTGCCGGAGAGCGGGCGCTCGGTCAGCGGCAGCGACCCGGCCCCTACGGTGGCCTGGGCCTTGAGCCCGCCCTGCTCAGCGAGCGGCAAGGACGCAGATAATTCCAAGCCCTGCGGACTTAGATCCAGCACGAATTCGCCGGGATCGAATGTGAGCACCCGCAGGATTTCGCCGTCGCCTGCGACCGCCGATACACTGCCCGGCCCGGATCTAAGGCGCAGGCTCGCTTCCGTTACCGGACCCGTGGTGACGGTCAGCTGTCCCTGTCCGCTGATATCGCTGTGGATCAGAAGGTCCGCGGGCAGCCATGAAGCCAGATATGCGGCCGGCAATGTCTCTAGTGTAAAAGCGGCGCCATAGCCCGCCGCCGCCCGCTTGGCCTTTATGCATAGCGTTGCATCGCCGCTGACCCAGCAGGATTGATCGAGCTCGGCCAGGTCTCGCCCGATCCGCCCCGTTGCATCGCCCTTCAGGATGAGTGGCTCGAGATCTGCGTAGGCAAGCCGTGCCTGAGTCAGACGGTAGCTCCACGCGCTGCCCTGGACCTCACCATCGAGGGTCATCTCCGCGGTTCCGCGGCCGGTCACCGCGCTGAAGTCGAACTGGTGCGCGCCGGGCGTGCCGCTGCCGGTCAATGTAGCCTGCTGGATCTCGATACCGGCTACGCTGCCGTCGACCAGCCTGGCGGTCAGAGAGGACCGCGAGTTGCCCGTCATGTCAATCTGGGAATCGACGCTCAGGCTGGTCGCGGTATCACCGCGATAACGCAGTTGCTCGCCCCGGATTGTGGACTCGAGCACCGGCTGGCGCAGGGAGCCCTGTGCCATCCCGGATGCCCAAAGACTGCCGCCCGCCTCCGGAACCATGTCACCGAGATCCGGACTGTCGATTTTCCAGGTAAGGTCGAGCTTGTCGCCGACCTTGCCGCTCGCTTCCGCCCGGCTGTCTCCCGAGTGCAACATGAACGAGCTGATGTCGATCTGGCCTGGCGCGTAGGCGCCACCCGCACGCAATTCGACCGGATAATCCCCAAGCCGGCCATCTACCCGGATCTGGGGCAGCTCCAGTTTCAGGCGTCCTTCGACCAGCCGGGCTGCCGCGTTGGCCTGTATGTTCAGACGCCCTGGCCATCGCGGCAGCCGGGCGCCAGGATTGATCTCGCTTCCCCGGATGGCGATCTCGGCCTGAAACTCAGGCTGCCACCGCAGCGCACCCACGCCCTCCACGATGCCGTCGAGCAGGGCCATGCGGATACGCGAGAGGTCGACTGAGCGTTGGTTGCCCGTGCCGTCGAAGTCCACCATAGCGGCCAGATATTCCGGCAATTCCACCTCGCCCGAAACGGAGAACAGGTAATTGTCTGCCGCGCCCGACAGCTCGAGTTGTCCTCGGGTACTGCTAAGGCGGATGTCGCCGCTGAGTGGCCAGCGCAGATTCGTCCAATCCAGCGTTAGCGTAGCGGTCGGCGTGCTGCTCTCCAGATCCAGCTGACCCTTTGCGATCAGCCGCGCCGGCTGGCCCGGAATGCTCGCTTCAAGCGCGTCCAGATACAGCGTACCGTCGCGGTAACGGCCATGCAGACCCGCGTCGACGTTCCCGAGCGCGGCATGATCCAGGCGCGTGTGTGCCCGCAGGCCCAGGTCGTGCAGAGCGCCTTTGATATCGATCTCTGCGCGCATGATCCGCATGGGTGCGTCCAGGCCCAGGCCGCGCAGATCGACGTCATTGGCCGCCACCTGCCCCTCGAGGTGTAGCTCGCCAAAAATATCGTCGAGCGTGAAAACACCGCTGAGCTCCCAGGGGGCAGAGAGCGTCTGTTCGATACGCAGATCCTGAAGCGAACCACCGAAGCGTGTCGCGCCGACGAGTTCAGGGTAGCCAGCTAGCTGGGCCTGCCAGCGGAACGCCGCTGCCAGGGGATAGCTGTCGCGGGTCTGTATTTCGCCCGAGCCGTCCAGTTCGAAATCGCGCGATCGGGCCGCGAACCGCTCCAGTGACAGACGGGCATCGCCGAATTTGCCCGCCAGCGCCAGCTCGTCGATCTCGAACAGCCCGGCCCCGGCGCCGGAATCGACGCTGATCTTGACGGCGCGCAGGTCTCTGACAGACAGAGGCCATCCGAGGTCGATGCGTTCGGGGAGCCTGAATTGGTCCTGTTCAAGGGCATCGGAATCAGCCTGTATCGCTATGTACTCCACCCCCTCAATTTGCAAGCTCTCGATGAGCGCCACGCCGCCGAGCAGCGCGGTGGGCATCCACTCGATCTCCGCGACCTCTATGCGCAGAATCCCGGAATCCTGTTCCAGCACAAACCCTCGCACCGTCAGCGGACCCAGCACCCGCCCGCTCACGGATTCCATGCTGACGCCCGCAGGCAGCGTGTGTTGCAGTCGAGACCAGAGCAGCCGCAGCCCGGGCTCGGTGGCCAGCAACGCGAAAGCCAGCCCAATCACAACAAGTGTCGTAACCACGAGGACTGAGGTCAGCAGCCGCTTCACAAGCTGGGTCCTATGCTGATGTGCAGTCGGTAGCGGTCGTCGCTGTCGATAAACGGATGGGCGAAATCGATGCGCAGCATTCCAACCGGGCTGCGCCAGCGAAGGCCCAGCCCGGCCCCGACCCGAGGATCGGGCGGGAAGTTGTCATCGGCGTTGCCGGCATCGACAAACGCGGCGAGGCCGAAATTGCCGATAAACAGATAGTCCACTTCGGCACTGGCCACGCCGAGATACCGCCCGCCGACGACTTCGCCGCTGTCGTCAGTCGGGCCCAGGCGCTGGTAGCCATAGCCCCGCACGCTCCGGTCACCGCCAGCGAAATAGCGCTCTGTGAGCGGCAGTTTCCCAAAGTCCTCGACCGCTATCACCCCCACCTGGCCACGCGCCAGCAATCGCGCTCTCTTGCCAAGTGGCAATACCAGGCGCACGTCGGCGCTTGGACGGATAAAGCTGGTTTCGGATATCACTTGCTGCATGGCGCCGCGCACATCCACGGTCCAGCTGATACCGCGGCGTGGAAATACCGCGTTGTCGGCGCGGATCTGGGACAAGCTGGCTCCCGGGATCAGGTAGGTGACCGAGTCATCGTCATCGCCGATGGAGAAGTTCTCGAATTGAAAATTGGCATAGACGCTGCGGCGGAACGCTCCCCATCCGTCATTGATGCTGCCACCGAGCTTGTAGCGATCGGTATTGCCGTCGTCACTGACGTTCTCTGATTCCGCCGTCGCGCTGATCACGAAGCGGTCTGTCTCCACATTCCTGATCGGGATCTTGTACTGAGTGCCCAGTGAGGTCTTGATCTTCGAGAAACGCAGATCCGTGAGCAGGCTGTGACCCCGCCGGTTGATGCGGCGCTGCTCCATGGCCAGCGACACGCGCGGACCGGTATCCGTGCCGAATCCGAAACCGGTAGCGTAGCGTTGGCTCTTGGCCGGACGCGTGTCGATCGAAACCGGAACGCGAAAGTCCTCCGTCATATCGCGCCGGATCTGAATCTCGACCAGGCTGAAGTACCCGCTGCTGCTCAGCGCGATCTGACTGGTAAGCAGTCTTCTTGAATCGAATGGCTGACCGGGCTCAGCACTCAGGAAGCGGGCAACAAACTCCGGATCCAGGATGTCCTGCTCCACCGTGATCGGGCCAAAGAAATACCGGTCTCCCGTCTCCAGCCTCAGGAACAGCTCCGCGCGCTGCTTGGCGGGGGACACCAGCATTTCACTGCGGGCGAATCTGGCATCCAGATAGCCGGCGTTGTTGGCCGCCGTGACCAGGGCTTTCTTTGTTTCCTCGTACTGGCTGTGGATCAGCCGCTGCCCCTGACGTAGCTTGATCCCGGCGAGGGTTTCGGCGATTCCGGGATCGTCGCGACCGGCGCCTTCGACGCTCAGATCAAGAGTCCGGACGATAGTCGCGGGTCCCGGATCGATATCGTAACGGGCGAGCCAGCCACCATTGATCCGGTCGAGGCGGACGCGGATGGTGGGTGAGTAGTAGCCGTAGGGTCGCAGTGCCTGGCGGATTTCGCCTTCGGCGCGTGTGTGAAGCCGTTGGACATCGTCCGCAGAGAATGGCTTCTCCTCCTGTTCTTCGTTGCCCAGAAACGGGAGGGAATCCAGCAGGCCGACAGGTTTCGGCTGCAGCTGTTCGATGCTCAGGAATGCCTTGACGTTTTGCGCCACATCGCCCTCGACGCCAGTGACTTCAATGGTCAGGTGCTCCTGAGCGCTTGCTGTCGACGTCAGCAGCGCGAGGAACAGGAAAACGACGGCTATGGTTCTGTGGCGGGGACTGCTGACGGTCCCTGGCCGCGGCGCGTAGCTGTGCCGGCGCGGCCAGGCCGATCTGAGAGTCTGTCTGCCGTAGTTCAGGATCTGCGGCCGTGGCCGGCCGCACGAGACACGCGCCCACAATGTGAGCTGTGGCATCAGAGTGTCCAGGCTTCCCGTTGCGTTTTGGCGGCCCGGTTCGGACCGGCCATTTTGCCGCGCACTAGGCCACTGCGGCTCGTTCGGCGGAATCTGACTGATAGGCCCCTTCACTCACCAGATCCCGCAGGGTCAAATCTCCAAGATGGTTGTAGGTCCGTCCCTCGATCTCGTCAAGCAGTTTTTCGGCTGCGGGCTGTGCACCGGGCAGCGTCACCGTTCCCGCGGAGGATTCCCTGACCGCCCGCAACAGATCAGACACGCGGATTGTGCCGAGGTCCCGGCCCGGCAATAGCCCGCCGCTCTCTTCGAAATCGAGCAAGCCGGCACCGTTGAGGGCGATGGTGATGTTCTCCAGGCTGTCCAGTGGCACTCTCATGGCGTCAGCCAGCGCATCCAGAGTCGGCGGTGGAGGTCCCTGCATGAACTGGCTGCCCACCCGCATCATCAGATCCAGCGCCAGGGCCTCCCTGCGCCGCCCGCGCACCTCGATCTTCTGCCGTCCCAGCCTCAGAGTCTGGGGATGCTGGAAATAGAACGCGATCTGGGCGCCGAGTAGCAGGATCAGCCAATTGATGTAGAGCCAGATCAGGGCGATGATCATGATCGCAAAACTGGAGTAGATCGCGGCGTACTTGGTCGAACCGACGACGAAGGCAGCGAAGACCTTTCCCGCGGTTGCCCACAGCACACCGGCACTGGTGCCGCCCACGACAGCGGCCGACACCTTGACCCGGGTGTTGATGACGAACACATAGATAAAGGCGAACACAAACGAGACCAGCACGATCGGCAGCAGCTTCCCGGCCAGCAGCAGACCCGTGCCAAATGGCTCTAATGCGGTTACCTTCTGCACCAGCGCATGGGATGAGATCGAGGCAATCATGCCCATGGCGGCGAACATCAACACCGGCCCGATCAACAGCACGCTCAGATAGTCGCTAAAGCGTCGCGCCAGCGAGCGCGGATGCTTGACCTGCCAGATCCAATTCACGCTGTTCTCGACTTTCTGCACCATGGTGATCACGGTGTAGATCAGCAGTGCCAGGCCGATCCCGCCCAGCACCCGGCCCTGCACGTTGTCGACAAAACCGATGATGCGGTCGGTCATTTCGACACCCTTGGTCCCCAGCGGTTCGAGCGCGGTGTAGAGCAGTGGCTGGAGTTCCTTGTGGAAGCCAAAACCCTTCAGCACCGAAAAACTGAACGCGATCAGCGGCACGATAGAAAGTATCGTGGTGTAGACCAGGCTCATCGCGCGCAGGGTCAGCTGCCCGGCAGCGACGTCTCGGCCCAGCGCATAGATCGCGCGCAGCGGTCCAAGCAAAAGCCGACCCGGGCCGTCCGTCAGGAAAGACGGCGGCTCCCATAAAAAGCGTTGTACCAGGGCCTGGAGAGAGTCTTTCATCGTATGCCTGCACGCCGGATGACCGTCACAAGCGTTGCAGAACTGGCCATGGCTGGCAAGGACATGGCTGCAGCTCTGGTTTGTTGAGCTGCGTCTAGGCGACGGGCGCGAGGGGTCATTTCGATGGTGGATATCCGCAGCGCATCGTCTGTCTGACCGAGGAGACCACCGAGATGCTATGTCTCCCGGTCGCGTCGCCCAGCGACCGGGATGGGGCGTGACCCCGGCAGTCCGCGATGGTCAGCTGTTCGAAACAAAGTCAGCATTGATTTTGCAGCCCGGGCCCGGTCCGCTGACCGAGGGCGTCAGCCAGATGGCCGCGCTGATCAGTCGCCGGACTGTCCGGTGATCAGCCGTTGTGCCTCACGGTACTTTTCCGCAGTTCGGGCGACGATCTCGGATGGCAGCGAGGGACCCGGGGCCTTCTTGTCCCAGTCCAGGGTCTCCAGGTAATCACGCACGAACTGTTTGTCGAAGCTCGGCGGGCTGATCCCGGGCCGATAGGAGCGGGCGGGCCAGAACCTCGAGGAATCCGGCGTCAGCAGTTCGTCGATCAAAAACAGACGGTCGTCCTGATCGAGACCGAATTCAAACTTGGTATCGGCAACGATGATGCCCCGGGTGCGGGCGTATTCCGCCGCGGCCCGGTACAGGTCGAGGGAAATCTGGCGCACCTTCTTCGCCAGATCGGTCCCGACGATGGCCGCGGCTTTATCGAAACTGATGTTCTCGTCGTGCTCGCCCTTGGCCGCCTTCGTCGCCGGGGTGAAGATCGGCTGCGGCAGTTGATCGGCCAGCTGCATATCCGACGGCAGCGTTATGCCGCAGACCGCGCCGGTTTGCCGATAGTCCTTCCAGCCCGAGCCGATCAGATAACCACGCACAACCGCCTCGATCGCCAGCGGCTGCAGCCGGCGGGTGACGATGCTGCGGCCCTCCAGCGGCGCCGGGTCGACGCCGGGGGGCAGTACGGATTCGAGGCGCTCATCGAGCAGATGGTTAGGGACGATGTCGCCGGTACGCTCGAACCAGAAATTCGAGATCTGGGTCAGCACCTCGCCCTTGCCGGGGATCGGGTCGGGCAGCACCACGTCGAAGGCCGAAAGACGGTCGCTGGCGACGATCAGCAGCCGCTGCTCGTCAATCGCGTAGACATCGCGCACCTTACCCTGATGGATCAGCTCCAGGCCCGGAATACGGGATTCGAATACGATGGACACGGAGGCCTCAGTGCGCGCCGGGCGCGCTGTCCAGCGGCGGCGAGGGCGGCACTTCGCGCGGGAAATTGTCGGGGTCTTTGAGCAATTCAGAGAAGCGCAGGGTGGCGGCTTCATTGCTGCCCAGATCCCACGCCTGTGCCGCATTCCGGCCTTCCTCGCGGATCTTGAGCGCCGCCTCATCGGTCGCCCGATGGAGCATCTTGAGCGTGCCCATGACCTCTTCCCGATTGCTGCCCTCAAAGGTCATCAGCGCGTGACCCATGGCGTTGATCCGGTCTTCCTGTTCCAGCTTCTGTGGCAGCGAGTCGTGCTGCCCGATAGCCTCCAGCGCGCCGAATATATAGTGCAAAAAATAGGTATGCATCACCGGATCCTCAAATTGCTCCGGGCCAGCGGCTTTGGCGGAGAATTCCCCGAACAGCAGGGCCTGTCGCGCAGCGATGGCGACCGACTCGAGGCGCGGATCTGCCGTGCCGGTATTGTCCTGTCCTGATACCATTCGTCCGAATCTCCTCAACGCGAAAACATAAGCGATACGCCAGCTGGCTGCGCCAGCCAGGAAACCCAACATTCTTGCAGCAGCCATGAGTGTCCGTCAATTCCCGTCCCGGCGCCTGTGCAGGCTCGCCGCCGGGGTCCGATTTGCTGCCAGTGGCCCAGACCATGGGTTGGGGCGGTAAGCTGGTCGGCGCCGCGCTCGGCGCCATGGCGGGTGGTCCGGTGGGGGCGGTGCTTGGTGCACTGCTCGGGCATCAATTCGACCGAGGCCTCGGTGAGGCGGTACGGCGTCCCCCGCCCGAGGTCCAGGACGCGTTCTTCGCCGCCACGTTTGTGGTCATGGGCCATATCGCCAAGGCGGACGGCCGCGTATCCGAGGACGAGATCCGCTCGGCGCGGGCCATCATGCACCACATGCGTCTGAGTCCGGAGCAGGTCACCGAGGCGATCCGCTTGTTCAACGAGGGCAAGGGCCCGGACTATCCGATCCGCGAGGTGATTGAGCGGATGCAGCGGCTGGGCCGACGCAGCCGCAACCTGGACCGGGCTTTTGTCGAAATCCAGATGCAGGCGATGCTGGCGGCGGGTACGGTACATC
>JBATKC010000366.1:0-2499 GCA_049669065.1 Gammaproteobacteria bacterium | reverse complement strand
GCGCTGGCCGGTTACCAACCGGGCGCCGAACCATTGATCGCCAACCTGGCTGCGCTGGATGAGGCGAACCTGGAGCTGGTCAATCAGATCATGGGCGACGGCGAGGTCAGCGTCAGCTACGCCGGCGTGGTGCGTGCAAGGATGCAGGAGTCGGTGCTCGCCGGTGTCTGGCGGACCTTTTATCTGGATGCCGAAGACAAACTGCTGCACGATCTGATCGAAGTCGCCGACGTGCCTTACCTGGTGCGGCTACCCGCCCATCAGACGCCGCCGCGCTCGCGGCCGCTGACCGAGGTAGAAGTCCCGCCGGAGGTGATGAACGCGATGGCCATCCTGGCGGAACTCGAAGAGCAGCGTCATCGGGTCGGACCCGGCGATGATGCCCATGTGATCAACCTGACGCTGCTGCCGCTGTCGCCTGCCGACGTGGCGTTTCTGGAACAGACGCTGGGACGCGGCCCGGTGGACCTGCTGTCTCGGGGTTACGGCTCGTGCAGAGTCTCGAGCACCGTGATCCCCAACATCTGGTGGGTGCGATTCTTCAACTCCATGAACAAGGTGATCCTCGATACGATCGAAGTGGTCGACGTGCCGCAGGTCGCCCGCGCTGCCAGTGAAGATATCGCGGACTCACGACAGCGCCTTCACGATATCCTCGAGCCGTACTGGAAACAGATGGCCTGAGGCGAGAGACATCCATGACGCGGATCAATGACAGCGATGTAGAAGCCCGGCTGGCGGATGAGACGAAACTGGAGTGTCGTATCTGCTGGTGTGTCTACGATCCGGCCGAGGGCGACGACTACGAGCAGGTCCCTGCTGGAACCGCGTTTGCGGATCTGCCGGATCACTGGCGCTGCCCCCAGTGCGACGCCGGGAAAGACAAGTTCCTGCCGCTGGAGAACTGAACACCATCGTGGCGCTGACACCGGAAAGCCTGGTCGCTACCTATCGGCAGATCGCCGATAAACGGATGCAGGACATGCCGTTTATCAACCGCGCACTTCAGGTGGAGGCCGTCGGTTTCCGCGCATGGGAAGAGCACCAGATCGGGGTGCTGGTCACGCCCTGGTTTATGAATCTGGTGCTGATCCCGGGCCCCGAGCAGGATTGGCGGGATTTCAGCAGCGACAAAGCGAAAACCTGGGAACTGCCGTCCGGAAGCTGCGAGTTCCACGCCAGCCGACCGGATGGCGGCGCGCTGCATATGTGCGCCAGCCTGTTCACCACGGTCGAAGACTTCCCCGATCAGGAGACCGCGCGGGATATCGCCGAACAAATCATGCACGACCTGTTCACTCCATCCGAAGATGGCCATAGCAAGGTCGACAAGCGTGAGCCGAGCGCCGATGCCATGCTTGCCAGACCGGTGAGCCGGCGCGGGCTGTTACGCCAACTCATGCTGCAAGGCGACTGAGGTCCTCATGCACGAACTCTCCGTCTGTCTGGCGTTGATGAAACAGGTCGAACGCGTGGCCGCAGAGCACGGCGCACGCAGCGTCGAGCGCATCCGGCTGCAGATCGGCCCGCTGTCCGGCGTGGAGCCTGCGCTGCTGAAAAAAGCGTTTCCGCTGGCCGCGGCCGGGACGGTAGCAGACGCCGCGCTGCTGGATATCGAGACCGGCCCGGTGGTCGTGCGCTGCACCCGCTGTGACAGCGAAACGGAGGTGCTGCCCAACCGGCTGCTGTGCGGCCAATGCGGAGATTTCCGCACCCACGTGATCCGCGGCGAAGAGATGTTGCTGCAGAGCATGGATCTGAATCTGCCGGAAGACGACCCGCCCCGGGTCGGATCCGGGCAGGTCGGGGAGGCGGCGCCAGGTCCCGCCTGAGGGACTACGCTTAGTGTATATGAGCCTGAGCTTGCTGTTACTGGGATTTCTGATCGGCATGCGCCATGCGGTGGAGAGTGATCACGTGGCCGCTGTGGCCTCGCTGGCGACACGCAGCAGATCAGTCGCCGACACCATCCGCCAGGGCGCGGCCTGGGGTCTGGGCCACACCCTGACCCTGTTCCTGTTTGGCTCCATCGTGTTGATCCTCGACGCCGTGATGCCCGAGCGCATGGCCCAGCTGCTTGAATTGCTGGTCGGCATCATGCTGGTCGGGCTCGGTGTCGATGTATTGCGGCGTCTGATCCACGAGCGGATCCACTTTCACGTCCACCATCATCATGACGGCGCGGTCCATTTCCACGCCCACTCCCACGTCGGCGAACGCGATCACGATCCGGCCCGGCACCATCACGACCATCACCAGGGCTTCCCGGTCCGTGCGCTGGTGGTCGGGCTCATGCACGGCATGGCCGGGTCCGCGGCACTGATCCTGTTGACGCTGCAGACCGTGCAATCGCCGTGGACCGGGCTGCTCTATATCGCGCTGTTCGGCGTCGGCTCCATGATCGGTATGGCGCTGTTATCCATCGTCATCGCGATCCCGCTACGCGCCTCGGCCCGCAGCGTGACCTGGCTGCATAACGGCCTCCAGGCCACAGTGGGC
>JBATKC010000365.1:0-1991 GCA_049669065.1 Gammaproteobacteria bacterium | reverse complement strand
GCTCGGCGATGCCGATGAGCGAGGCGCGGCGTCGCTGCCGCGACGTCGTCTGTATCCCGCCACGGATGAGCCACTACCAGGCCGTTTCAAAGACACTGTTCCAGGTTTTCCGCGAGTTCACACCTGAGGTAGAAGGCCTGTCGCTGGACGAAGCGTTCCTGGATATCACCGGCTCGATCAGCCTGTTCGGCTCCGCGACCGCGCTGGCGCAACGGATCAAGGACAGGGTGCGTGAAGAGAGCGGCCTGGCCGCATCGGTCGGCATCGGGCCGAACAAACTCGTGGCCAAGATCGCCTCGGACCTGGATAAACCGGATGGGCTCTGCATCCTCCTCGGGGATGACATCCGTGCCGCGCTGGATCCGCTCCCGGCGGGCCGGATCGGCGGTATCGGCCCACGCACGGTGGAACGCCTTGTCAGGCACGGGATCCATAGCGTCAGGGATTTGCGCCTGGCGCCGGAACCGGTGCTCACCCGGGTCTTCGGCCGTTTTGCCCGGCAGATGCGCCAGCGCGCCGAGGGCCGGGACGAGCGTCCGGTTTGTGTCCACCGGCTGGATCAGAGCATAAGTGCCGAGGACACCTTCGCGGGGGACATCGCGGATCCCACACAGCTCCGTGGGGAACTCGGCAGCCTCTGCGATCGTGTCGGCAAGCGATTACAGCGCAAAAACCTGTCTGGCGCGGTCATTGCGATCAAACTGCGACGGGATGACTTCAGCACCTTCTCCCGGCAAAGACGGGTATCGCCGCCACTGGGTGAGGCCGCCCCCATGCTCCGCGTGGCCACGGAGTTGCTCGAGGCCTGGCTCGCGGAGAACCCGGGAGCGCGGCTGCGCCTGCTTGGTGTCGGCGTCTCCGAGCTCAGCCCGGCGACCCAGCTGAATCTCTTTGCTCAGGGCACCGGCGGCCATGACCTGGACCAGACCCTGGCCTCGATCCGGGAGCGGTTCGGGGACGACGCGGTGGCCCGGGGTCGCCCCCGGCCCCGGGACTGAGCTATACACGGGCGAATGCCTTAGGGCATCATTCAGAGCCGTCCTGGACGCCCCGCTGTCTGCGGCATTGCTCGCGGCCGGCCGACAATAACGATGTACACCAGTTTTTTCGGGCTGAATGAAAAGCCCTTCTCCATCACCCCCGACCCGCGCTATCTGTTTCTCAGTGAGCGGCATGCGGAGGCACTCGCCCATCTCCTCTACGGGGTCACCGAGAGCGGCGGCTTTATCCAGCTGACCGGCGAGGTCGGCACCGGTAAGACGACCATCGTCCGCAGCCTGCTGGAGCAGCTGCCGCCGGACACGCGTGTGGCCCTGGTGCTCAATCCCCGGCTCAGCCCCCACGAGTTCCTGCTGGCGATCTGCGAGGAATTGCGACTGCCGCTGAGCCTCGAGCAGCGCGACAGCATGAAAGCGATCGTCGACGCGCTCAACCAGCGGCTGCTGGAAGCCCATGCGGAAGGGCAGCGGGTCGTACTGATCGTGGACGAAGCACAGAATCTGAGCCCGGACGTGCTCGAGCAGATCCGCCTGCTCACCAATCTGGAGACCGCCAAACAGAAGCTGCTGCAGATCATACTCATCGGTCAGCCGGAGCTGCGCCAGCTGCTGGCCCGCACGGACCTGCGGCAATTGGCCCAGCGGATCACAGGTCGTTATCACCTGGAACCGCTGGACGGGGCGGAGACGCGCGCGTACATCGCCCATCGCCTGCGTGTCGCCGGCGGCGGTGCCGAGATCTTCACCGTCCCGGCGGCGAAGGCCATCCATCACGCCTCTAACGGTATCCCTCGGCTGATCAACGTGATCTCTGACCGCGCCCTGCTGGGCGCATTCTCGCGCGAACAATCCAGGGTCAACCGGCGTCTGGCGCGACACGCGGTGCGTGAAGTCGCCGGCGAGGAACGGCGCTCGTGGCGGCCGTGGCTGACATCAGCGGCCGCGGTGCTGGTGCTGGCGATCGCCGGGATCGGTCTGTGGCAGCTTAGAGAC
>JBATKC010000364.1:0-6209 GCA_049669065.1 Gammaproteobacteria bacterium | reverse complement strand
GAACAGCGCCATGCGCCGTTTTATCCGGCCGAGATGATGGGCCCTGGCGATGATTTCCTGACCGACATAACAGCCCTTGGTAAAACTGATGCCGCCGAGCAGGTCGAGATTGATCATCTGCGCCACGAAGCGTTCACGGGTGACGGCAGATACTTCCGGGATACCGGCTTCGATCTCGAATTGCTCCCACTGCTGGCGCGTTATCGCAGAGCCGTCGCCGATCGGCGCGTTCTGGCGCGTGGGGTCAAGGTCGATCGCCAGATGCAAGGCCGCATTCCCGGGCAGGTCGATGATTACGAGATCCGCCGCGGCAGGCGCCGGTTCGCCCGCCGTGACCAGTCCGTATATCCGGTCCGGGGTCTGAGCGATACGCGCTCGCGCCCGCATCACAAAGCGGCTCAGGTGATTGGCGACCGGGTCAGACATGGCCGCAGGCAGTACCAGCCGGATGGCGTCGTCGGTCCTGAGCAGGCGCATCATCGCGATGACCCGGCCCTTGGCGGAGTTGAGGCTGGTCAGTTGGCCGGTGCTCGCGTCGCTCGCGTTTACATCGCTTGAGAGCTGGCCCTGGAGGAACGATACGGCGTCCTCTCCGGAGACGGTCAGGCAGGCATAATCTGCTAGATGTATCGATTGTGGCATGGCTTCTCTGGTCTGCCTGTCGGCCGTCAAGGGGCGCCATATTGTAGCCGCTGGATGCCGGCGCAGCTGCCCGCGAGGATCGCGGCAGTGATCGGGCGTAAAACTCTGGTGGAGTCTCAACCTCGCGTCTGGCAAAATTGGTGCTGTGCAAACAGAAAAAGCAAGAACCGCCAGCGACAACGCCGACGAGTCGACAGAAAAGGACCCGGACCCCAGCTCCGGTGATGAGACGCGGCCAGTGGACATCCCGCGGCCCCGGGAAATCGGAGGACGTGAAGGTCCCGATCCCACGCGTTACGGTGACTGGGAGAAGAATGGCCGCTGTATCGACTTCTGAGACCCCGCCATCGTCTTGATCTGTCTGAATTTCCAGGGATCGAACCGCAAGAGTATTTTTTTGGAGGATTCTGCCCATGGCAGCAGGCAACCGGCCACTGTCGCCCCATCTTCAGATCTATCGGCCACAGATCTCCTCGGTGCTCTCGATCATGCACCGGATCAGTGGCGTGTTTCTCGCACTGGGCATCGTGGTGCTCGCATACTGGCTGAACGCGCTGGCCGGGAGTGCCGCGGCCTATGCGGATGCCGTGGCAGTGCTGGGCTCGGGTCTGGGCAAACTGGCGCTGTTTTTCTGGTTGCTGGCGTTCTGCTATCACTTGCTCAACGGCATCCGCCATCTGGCCTGGGATGCGGGGATGGGGTTCGAGATCCAGCAGGTCATCCTTAGTGGTTGGGGCGTGCTGATCGGTGCAGCGGTGCTTGCCGGTCTGTTATGGACAGGATTGATCACGGGAGCGGGGGCATGAGTCTGCGCAGTCCTCTGGCCAAAGCACTCGGTCTCGGCGCTGCCGGTGATGGTCCGGCCCACTGGTGGTCGCAGCGCGTCAGCGCGGTGGCGATGGTCCTCCTCACCAGCTGGTTTCTGTTGTCGGCGCTAGGCCTGGAGTTAAGCAGTCAGGCTGCTGTCGCCCAATGGCTGGCCACGCCACTCAATACAGTGTTGATGATCCTGCTGACCGGCACACTCTGCTATCACTCTGCGATCGGCCTGCAAGTCGTGCTTGAAGACTACTCGCGCGGCTGGGCCCGGGTCACCGGTCTGCTGATTTCGCAGTTCCTCCACGTCCTGCTCGCTGCCGTGGCGATCGTCGCTATCCTGCGCATCGCTTTTGGAGTCCGCTAAATGAGTTCCGCCTACAAGATCATCGACCATACCTACGACGTGATCGTCGTCGGCGCCGGCGGTTCCGGCCTGCGCGCCACCATGGGCATGGCCGAGGCCGGTCTGCACACGGCGTGTATCAGCAAGGTGTTCCCGACCCGCAGCCACACGGTGGCGGCCCAGGGCGGCATCAGTGCCGCGCTGGGGAATATGGGCGAAGACGACTGGCGCTGGCATATGTACGACACGATCAAGGGTTCGGACTGGCTGGGTGACCAGGACGCCATCGAGTACATGTGCAAAGAGGCTCCGGATGCGGTCATCGAACTCGAGCACTACGGCGTGCCGTTCTCGCGCACCGAGGAAGGCCGGATCTATCAGCGGCCATTCGGTGGCATGACCACGCACTTTGGCAAGGGTACGGCACAACGCACCTGTGCCGCCGCCGACCGCACCGGTCACGCCATGCTGCATACGCTATACCAGCAGTCGCTAAAGAATGACGCCGAGTTCTTTATCGAATATTTTGCGCTGGACCTGATCATGGACGCCGACGGCGCCTGCCGCGGCGTGATGGCCTGGAATCTGGAAACCGGCGAGCTGCATCGGTTCCGTGCCCATATGACCATCCTCGCGACCGGCGGGTATGGTCGGGCATACTTCTCGTGTACCTCCGCGCATACCTGCACCGGCGACGGCAACGCGATGGCGCTGCGCGCCGGGCTGCCGCTGCAGGATATGGAGTTTGTCCAATTCCACCCGACCGGGATTTACGGCGCTGGTTGTCTGATCACAGAGGGCGTTCGGGGCGAGGGCGGCTATCTGACCAATTCCGATGGCGAGCGCTTTATGGAGCGCTATGCGCCGAATGCCAAGGATCTGGCCTCGCGCGACGTAGTCAGCCGCTCCATGACCATCGAAATCCGCGAGGGTCGCGGCGTCGGTGAGCATAAGGACCACATCCATCTTCACCTGCAGCACCTCGGGGCCGAAGTCATCAACGAGCGGCTGCCCGGTATCGCGGAGACCGCACAGATTTTTGCCGGCGTCGATGTGACGAAGGCGCCGATCCCGGTGTTGCCGACGGTCCACTACAATATGGGCGGCATCCCGGCCAACTACCACGGCGAGGTCGTCACGCTGAAAGATGGCAATGCAGAGAGCGTGGTGCCGGGTCTGATGGCTGTCGGCGAAGCCGCCTGTGTATCAGTCCATGGCGCCAATCGCCTTGGCTCGAATTCACTGCTGGATCTGGTCGTGTTCGGTCGTGCGGCCGCCAAGCGCTGCGCCGAGTTGATCAAGCCCGGCGGGAAGCATGCGGCGCTGCCGGCCGATGCCGGGCAAGCCACGATCGAGCGGCTTGACGCGACGCGTCATGCAGACGGCGGCACGCCCACGGCTGAGATCCGGCTGCAGATGCAGCGCGCGATGCAGGAACATGCGGCGGTCTTCCGCACCGGAGAAGTGCTCCACGAGGGTATTCTCAAACTGCGCGAAATCCACGGCGTTCTGCCCGACCTCAAAGTCAGCGATCGTTCGATGATCTTCAACACCGACCTGATCGAGAGCCTTGAACTGCAGAACCTGATGAGCCAGGCGCTGGCGACGATCTGTTCAGCAGAGAACCGCAAGGAGTCGCGCGGCGCGCACGCCCGGGAGGACTATCCGGAGCGGGATGACGAGAGCTGGATGAAACACACCCTGGCCTGGGTCGAGGATGGCGAGCTGCGTCTGGACTACCGACCGGTGCATCTGAACACGCTCACCGACGAAGTCGAGGTCGTCCCGCCCAAGGCCCGGGTCTACTGATCAGACAAGACGCCCACCGAACCACGCGTTGAGAGGATATCGTGCATGGCTGAGTTCCGACTGCCGGCAAATTCCAGGATAGGGAAGGGCCGCGAGTTCCGCGCGGATGGCGCGGCCACGCGGATCAAGCGATTCGTCGTCTACCGCTACGACCCGGACGGCGGCGAGAACCCGCGCATGGACACCTATGAAGTGGACATGGAGCGTTGCGGCCCGATGGTGCTTGACGCACTGATCAAGATAAAGAACGAGATCGACCCGACCCTGACCTTCCGGCGCTCCTGTCGCGAGGGGATCTGCGGTTCCTGCGCGATGAACATCGACGGCACCAATACACTGGCGTGTATCAAGTCGACCGAGGAGGTCAACGGCGAGGTCAAGGTCTATCCGCTACCGCATCTGCCGGTGGTCAAGGATCTGGTCCCGGATCTGACCAACTTCTATGCGCAATACGCCTCGATCAAGCCGTGGCTGCAGAGCCAGACGCCACCGCCGCCGGACCGGGAGCGTCTGCAGACCAAGGAAGATCAGGAGAAGATCAACGAGCCCTCGGCCTGCATCCTCTGCGCCTGTTGCTCAACGAGCTGTCCGAGCTATTGGTGGAACGGCGATCGCTATCTCGGTCCTGCCGCACTCCTCGCCGCTTACCGCTGGATCGTCGATAGCCGCGATGAGGCCACCGGCGAGCGGCTGGATCATCTGGAGGATCCGTTCCGCCTCTATCGCTGCCATACGATCATGAACTGCACCCGCACCTGCCCCAAGGGTCTGAATCCGGCCAAGGCCATTTCTGAGACCAAGCAACTGCTGGCCAAGCGGCGCCATTGAAGCACCGACTTTGAGGCCGTATTGGCTGAAAACAGGCTCTGCCGGCGCCCGCCCGGGCGCACTATCATCCCGATCCCGTCGGCGCCGTCGCTGTGAGTGAGCTGTCGCGGCTCAGATGGCGCTGCCGCCGCGGCATGCGGGAACTCGATGTGGTCATGGTCTATTACCTGGAGCATCACTACAGCGGCGCCAGCGCCCAGGATCAGGCAGCATTCCGCGAACTGATCGAATGTCAGGATCCGGAGATCCTGGACTTTTTGACGGGCCGGGCGCTGCCGCAGGGAGAGGCTCTGAATCGTGTCGTCGAGGTCATTCGAACAGGATATCGTCCTTGACCTGGGATCCCGCCTGCCCGGACGGGTGGCAGGGTGGATCATCGCCGCCGGTTTGCTCAATGTGCTGTTGTCCACGATCGATCCGGCGCTCAAACTCGGGTTGGCGGTCATTTGCGTGGCGGCCTGGGTTCAGGCGGGCTCTCGCAGGACGCGACAAATACAGCGCGCCACATGGTCGTTACAGGCAGGTTGGCGCCTGTGGCAGGAACCCGGGTCTTGCGAGTCGGTTGCGCTGGAGGACTCGCGCCGGCTGCCGGGTCTGGGGGTGGTGCTCACATGGCGCCGCATAGACGGACGACGGGAGCGGCGGATGATCATCCCGCGCCAGGCGGGCGCCGCGGACTGCAGGCGACTGCGGGTGCGGCTGCGCTTCGATCCGGATGCCCTGCATGGCTGATCCGCGGGTCGGCTGCTAGAATCGCGCCGATCCCGGTACCCGCCGCCAAACGGCGGATCGGACCGAACTTTCCATGCGCCAGTGGGTCTATCTCAGTGGCGAACGGCATGCCGTATTGCCAAGGGGTTTGCCCGCATGGGCAAAATTGACAGCGACCAGGCGCTGGTCGAGCGGGTGCAGGCGGGCGATCGATCGGCTTTCGACGTCCTGGTTGCCCGTTATCAGCACAAGGTGGTGAAGCTGGTGATGCGGTACGTCCGGGATCAGTCGGAGGCGCTCGATGTGACCCAGGAGGCGTTTCTCAAGGCATATCGGGCCCTGCCCCGGTTCCGCGGTGACAGTGCCTTTTATACCTGGCTGTACCGCATCACGATCAATACCGCCAAGAACCATCTGGTCGCGGCTCGCCGACGGCCGCTGGATTACAACCTGGACTTGCAGGATTCAGATCAATACGAGCTCCATGGACGCCTCAAGGACATCGATACGCCAGAGCGCGTGCTGATGTCGGAGGAGATCCGGGAAGCGGTCAATCAGGCGATCGAGGCTCTGCCCGAGGACCTGAGGACCGCGATCATGCTACGAGAGCTCGAAGGCATGACATACGAAGAAATCGCGACCACCATGGAGTGCCCGGTGGGTACGGTGCGGTCGAGGATCTTCAGGGCACGGGACGCAATCGACAAGCGGGTAAGGCCGCTGGTTGAAGGGGATTGAGCATGGGCAAGATTATCGAGGAGCAATTGTCGGTCTGGCTGGACGACGAGTTGGAGGAACGCGAGAGCGACATGCTGGTGCGACGGCTGACGTCGAACCCGGAACTGAGGCAGACAGCCACGCGCTACTTCCTGATCGGAGATGCCTTGCGTGGGGAACTCACCACCGAGCGTGCTCTCGAGGTTAGCGTCCGGGTCAGCCGGAGTCTGGATGGTGAATCGGCCCCGGTGACGGCTGCGCCGGCAACGACACTCTCGGGTTGGCGCAGGCCGCTTGCAGGCGCCGCGGTGGCGGCCACCGTGGCCGTGGTCGCCATAGT
>JBATKC010000363.1:0-14862 GCA_049669065.1 Gammaproteobacteria bacterium | reverse complement strand
GGGCGAGACCGATGCCACCGTCACCGTGCGCTTGCCCGGCGGCGAGATAAGCATCGCCTGGGAGGGCGAGGGAGAATCGCTTTGGATGACAGGACCTGCCGTCAGAGTCTATGAAGGAATCACTAATCAATGACTAGTCAGCCGAACAGCAATGCCATGATCGATCTGCCCGACGAGGACGAGGTCGCCCGCTTCCTCGCCGCGGATACGGAATTCTTCGAGCGCCACCCGCAGCTGCTCGGGCAGATCCGGCTGCCCCATGACAATGGCGGCGGCACTGTGTCGCTGGTCGAGCGACAGCTCGATGTACTGCGTTCGAGGAATAGCAAGCTCGAACAGCGCCTGCGGGAACTGGTCGGGGTGGCACGCAGCAATCACGAGCTTTCGGACAAGGTGCACCGTCTTTCTCTGGAGTTGATCGGTGCCGATGGCCTGATCCAGATCATCGACCGCCTCGAACTGGCGCTGCGCAAGGATCTTGGCGCGCATGAGTCAGTGGTGGTGCTGTTCCACGACTCGTCCGCTATCGTGCAGGCGGCCGACACCCGTTTCGTGCGCCGGGTGGAGCGCAACTGCGACAGCCTCAAGCCATTCACCACCTTTATCGATCAAGGGCGGCCGCGCTGCGGGCGGGCGCGGGATGCGCAACTCGATTTCCTGTTCCCGGAACATGCGGACGAGATCGGCTCCATCGCCCTGGTACCGCTTGGGCCCCAGGCCAGGGTCGGAATGCTGGCCATCGCCAGCCACGATCCGGACCGGTTCCATCCGGGCATGAGCACAGATTTCCTCGAGCGCATCGGTGACCTGATCGGGGTTGCAGTAGCGGCTCGCGCAGGCTGAGCGGAGACGCAGGTGCCAGGATTGGATCGCCAATGGATCCTGGCCTACGGGGAGCATCTGCGTTACGAGCGTCGCATGTCCTCCAATACCGAGAAAAACTACCGCCGCGACGTCAATGCTCTGCGTCGCTTCCTCGAGAGCGAGGCGTTGGCCGACTGGGGCGCGGTCGATACCTACCACATCCGCGCTTTCGCCTCCTGGTCTCACCGCCGCGGCCTCGCGGCCAGCAGCATCCAGCGGCGTCTCTCAGCCTTGCGTGGATTCTTCAGCTATCTGCTGCGGGAAGGTCAGATCCAGGCCAATCCGGTGATGGACGTGCAGGCGCCAAAGATGTCCAAACGGCTGCCCAAAACCCTGGACGTGGATCAGGTGGCGCGGCTGCTCGAGATCGACAGTGACCATCCGCTGGCGGTGCGCGATCGTGCCATCATGGAGCTGCTCTACTCCAGCGGCCTGCGTCTGGCGGAATTGACCGGCCTGGATCTGACCGACATCGATCTGGCTGACGGCACCGTGCGCGTCACCGGCAAGGGCAACAAGACCCGGCTGCTCCCGGTGGGCCGCAAGGCGATCCGGGCGGTCTCGCGCTGGCTGCCGATACGCGCCGGCAAGGCGAATGTTGAAGAGACGGCATTGTTCGTCAGCCGCCTGGGGCGCCGTATCAGCCATCGCACGGTGCAGACCCGCCTGCGCGAATGGTCGCGCCGGCTCGGCATGGCCTCCGGCGTCAATCCGCATCTGTTGCGCCACTCATTCGCCACCCACATGCTGGAATCCAGCGGCGACCTGCGCGGGGTGCAGGAATTGCTGGGCCATGCCGACATCGGCACTACCCAGATCTACACCCACCTTGATTTCCAGCACCTCGCCCGCATCTATGACAAATCTCACCCGCGGGCACGTAAGCGGCAGGACGAACCGGACTCGGACTGAACCCGGCCGTCCGCCGCCCCCAGACAAAGGACCAGACCCCATGGAGCAGTTTCGTGGTACCACCGTGCTGTCAGTGCGCCGTCACGGCGTCGTCGCCATCGGCGGCGATGGCCAGGTGACCGTCGGTGACACGGTCATGAAAGGCAATGCGCGCAAGGTCCGCCGGCTTTTCGACGGTCGGGTGTTGGCCGGATTTGCCGGCGGCACGGCCGACGCGTTCACGCTTTTTGAGCGTTTTGAAGCAAAACTCGAGCAATACGGCAACCTGACCCGGGCCGCGATCGAGCTGGCAAAGGACTGGCGCACCGACCGCATGTTGCGCCGACTCGAGGCCTTGCTGTGCGTGGCGGACACGGAGAAATCCCTGACGATCTCCGGCAATGGCGACGTGATCGAGCCCGAGCGTGATCTGATGGCGATCGGCTCCGGCGGCGCCTATGCCCAATCCGCAGCGCGGGCGCTGCTTGAGAATACCGAGCTAGATGCCAGCACGATAGTACAGAAATCGCTGCAGATCGCTGCAGATGTCTGCATATATACAAACAGCAACATCGTCATCGAGACCCTCGAAGCGCCCGACCCGGGCGCCTGAGCCGGAGCCAGCCCATGAGCCAGATGACCCCCAGAGAGATCGTCCAGGAGCTGGACAAACACATCGTTGGCCAGGATGACGCCAAACGCGCGGTCGCTATCGCGCTGCGCAACCGCTGGCGGCGGATGCAGGTCGCGGAACCCATGCGCAGCGAGATTACGCCGAAGAATATCCTGATGATCGGCCCCACCGGCGTCGGCAAGACCGAGATCGCGCGGCGCCTGGCACGTCTCGCACGCGCGCCTTTTATCAAGGTAGAGGCCACCAAGTTCACCGAGGTCGGCTATGTGGGCCGGGAAGTGGACAGCATCATCCGGGATCTGGTGGACGAAGCGGTCAAGATGAGCCGTGAGGCACAGATAGAGAAGCTCCGGGATCGGGCACAAGACGCGGCAGAGAGCCGCATCCTCGACGCGCTGCTACCCGGCTCCCGGGACAGCTGGGGCGGCGGCGAGCAGGAAGGCGAAACGCCGGGTGGCGCCGAAACCCGGCAAAAATTCCGCAAGATGCTGCGCGAGGGGAAGCTGGACGATCGCGAGATCGAGATACAGACCCGGGCGGTGCCGATGGGTGTCGAGATCATGGCGCCCCCGGGGATGGAGGAGATGACCCAGCAGCTGCAGGGCTTGTTCCAGAATCTTGGCGGTGGCCGCACCCGCACCCGCAAGCTGAAGATCAAGGACGCATCCCGTCTGCTGTTAGACGAGGAAGCGGCCAAGATGATCAATGAAGAAGAGCTCAAGTTGAAGGCAGTAGAGAATGTCGAGCAAAACGGCATCGTGTTTATCGACGAGCTGGACAAGGTGGCCAAGCGCAGTGAGGGCGTCGGTGCAGACGTATCCCGCGAGGGCGTGCAGCGGGATCTGCTGCCCCTGGTCGAGGGCTGTACGGTCAACACCAAGTACGGGATGGTGCGCACCGATCACATCCTGTTTATCGCGTCGGGTGCGTTCCATGTCGCCAAGCCCGCGGACCTGATCCCGGAGCTGCAGGGCCGTTTCCCGATCCGGGTCGAGCTGGACGCGCTGACCACCGAGGAGTTCCAGCGCATCCTGACCGAGCCGGACTGCTCCCTGACCGAGCAATACCAGGCGCTGATGACCACCGAAGGCGTCGAGCTGAGTTTCGACGAAAGCGGCATCCTGCGGGTGGCGCAGATCGCGTTTCAGGTCAACGAGCAAGCGGAGAACATCGGCGCCCGCCGGCTGCATACGGTGCTCGAGCGGCTGCTGGAAGCGGTCTCGTTTGACGCTTCGGACAGCGCCGGTCGCGGCATCCGGGTCAACGCCGATTATGTGGACGAGCATCTGGGGGAGCTGGTCAAGGATGAGGACCTGACCCGCTACATTCTGTAGAGCGTGGCCGCGACCGCGGCTCGCGGTAGAATGTCGATCAAACGCGCCCTGGTGCGTCCTGACGACGGTAGCCCATGAACGAAAAAGCCCCGGTCCCCACCGAAATCCGCCTGCGCCGCAAATCGCGCCTGCTGGAACTCAGCTATGAGGACGGCCATCAGACGCGGTTGCCGTGCGAGTATCTGCGGGTCTTCTCGCCCTCCGCCGAGGTGCAGGGTCACGGCCCGGGCCAGGCGGTGCTGATGGTCGGCAAGGAGTCGGTCAACATCACCGCGGTCGAGCCCGTGGGCCATTACGCCGTGCGTCTGCGCTTTGATGACGGCCATGATTCCGGGCTGTTCACCTGGGCCTATCTGCACCACCTGGCCAGCAAACAGGACGACAACTGGCAGGATTATCTGCGGCGTCTGGATGAGGTCGGTTACAAGCGGCGCGATCCCAAGCCGGTGGAACAAGCCGGGTGAACGACCCGCGTCACACTGCCGATTTCGGCTTCGAACAGGTTGCCGCTGAGGACAAGGCGCGCCGCGTGCGGGGCGTGTTCGATTCGGTAGCCAGCCGCTACGACTTGATGAACGATCTGATGTCGCTGGGCATCCACCGGCTATGGAAACGGTTCACCATCGAACAGACCGGTCTGCGCCCGGGAGACCGCGCGCTCGATGTGGCAGGCGGCACCGGCGATCTCAGTCTCGGCATGGCGCGCAAGGTCGGCCACGAGGGTCGCGTGGTGCTGACCGACATCAATGCCGCCATGCTCAGCCTCGGACGCGACCGGCTGCTCGATCAGGGTTTCAGCACTACCGTAAGTTGTTGCGTGGCCGACGCCGAACAGCTGCCATTCGCCGACGCCAGCTTCGACTGCGTCACCATCGCATTCGGGCTGCGCAACGTGACCGACAAAGCGGCTGCGCTGGCTTCCATGTACCGGGTACTCAAACCCGGCGGCCAGCTACTGATACTGGAATTCTCGCACCCGGTGGCGCCGGGTCTGGCGCCGGTCTACGACCTGTATTCCTTCAAGCTGCTGCCGGCCATGGGCCGGATCGTGGCCGGTGATGGAGACAGCTATCGCTATCTGGCCGAATCGATCCGCATGCATCCGGATCAGGACACCCTGCAGCAGATGATGCTCGACAGCGGCTTCGAGAACTGCCGCTATCACAATCTCTCTGGCGGCATCGTCGCGCTGCACCGGGGCTACCGCTTTTGAGCGGCGATCAGCCGTTGTCCACATCGCTGTACAAACCACTTGAGACGCTGCTCAACCGCGGCATTTCCGGATCACGGGAGGCATCGCGCCTGAGCCGCTCTCTGGCCGGGCGGAGACTGCGTATCGAGCTGCGCGGTCTACCGCTGGCGCTGGAGATCGCCGCCACCGAGGACGGCCTCGCGCTATCCGAAGCAAGCCAGCAGACTCCTGACTGCGTGATCAGCGGGCTGCCCCTGTCGCTGGCGCGGCTGGGCCTGACCGGCGATGCGGACATCTTCCGCCAGGGCGGCGTGTCGATCAGTGGTGATCCGGTCCTGGCGCAGGATTTTCAGCGTCTGCTGGATATGGCCCGTCCCGACTGGGAGGAAGCGCTGTCGCGTCAGATCGGCGACGTCGCCGCGCACCAGCTCGGCAACGCCGCCCGTGGGCTGGCGCGCTGGGGACAGCATGCGGTGGACACCCTGAGCCGGGACACCGGTGAGTTCCTCAAAGAGGAGAGCCGCGATCTGCCGACACGGTTCGAGGTCGATGAATTCCTCGACCAGGTGGATGATATGTCCACGGCCGTCGATCGCGCCGAGGCCCGATTGCGGCGGATCGAATCGCGCCGGAGTCGAACATGATGCGGCCGGCGCAGGCCCGACGTCTGCTGCACATCCAGCGCGTGCTGATCAAACACGGCCTGGATGAATTCCTGGCTCACAGCCGCGCCACGCGCGTGGCCAGCCGGGTGCTCGGACTCGGCGTCTCTCGCATCAGTAACGATGACGCGCCACGCGGGGTGCGGATCCGGCTTGCGCTCGAGGAGCTTGGCCCGATCTTTGTAAAGTTCGGACAGAGCCTGTCGACGCGGCCGGATCTGTTGCCCCGCGACATCGCCAACGAGCTGGCCAAGCTGCAGGATGCGGTCCCGCCCTTCGCTGGCGAGCAAGCCCGGGAACTGGCGGAGACCGCATATGGTCAGCCGCTGGAGACGCTGTTCGCCCGCTTTGACGATGAGCCGCTCGCGGCAGCCTCGATCGCCCAGGTCCATGCCGCGGCGCTACAGGATGGCCGCGAGGTGGTGGTCAAAATCCTGCGTCCGGGTGTCCACGAGCAGATCGGCCGCGACCTCGCGGTGCTCTATGCGCTCGCGCGCATCGCCCAACGTTATTGGCCCGAGGCACAGCGTCTGCGCCCGCTCGAAGTCGTGGCCGAGTACGACAAGGTCGTCAACGACGAGCTGGATCTGATGCGGGAGGCCGCCAATGCGGCTCAGCTGCGGCGCAACTTTACCGATTCGGCATTGCTCTATGTGCCGGAAGTACACTGGGAGTTTTGCCGCCCTAAGGTGCTCGTTACCGAGCGCATCCACGGTATCCCGGTCGGCGATGCGGCGGGTCTGAGGGCCAGAGGCGTGGACATGGCAAGGCTCGCAGCCACCGGCGTCGAGATCTTTTTTACCCAGGTATTCAGGCACAATTTCTTTCATGCCGACATGCATCCGGGGAACATCTTCGTCGATGCAGCGGACCCCGCCAGCCCACGCTATCTGGCCGTGGACTTCGGCATCGTCGGCAGCCTGAGCCCCAGGGACCAGCAGTATCTGGCGGAGAACTTCCTCGCCTTCTTCAACCGCGATTATCCGCGGATCGCCCGCCTCCACGTGAATTCCGGCTGGGTGCCGGAAGACACGCGTATCGACGAACTGGAAGCCGCGTTTCGTACCGTATGCGAACCGATCTTCAACAAGCCGCTCAAGGACATCTCATTCGGTCAATTCCTGGTGCGGCTGTTTACCGCCGCGCGCCGTTTCAACATGCACGTGCAGCCGCAGCTCATCCTGCTGCAGAAGACACTGCTCAACGTCGAGGGCCTGGGCCGCGAACTCTATCCCGAACTCGATCTGTGGGAGACCGCGCAGCCGATCCTGCAGGAATGGATGGAGGACCGGGTCAGCGGCCGGGCGGTGATCAACCGCCTGCGGGATCAGCTGCCCGAGGTCGGAGAGAGCCTGCAGGAATTCCCCCAGGTCGTGCACAACATCCTGCAACGGGCCGCCGAAGGGAAACTGCAGCTGGAAGTGAAAGTCCCGGGCCTCGATGCGCTGCGCCGGCAGAGCGCTGCCGAGGCCAGACAGCAATGGCTCACTCTGTGCGGTGGCGCCTTGCTACTCGCCGGCGTCGTCTGGCTGGGTCTGGCGGTTCAGCCGGTCGCTCCGGGCTGGGCCGGTAGTGGTGCCGGGCTGGCATTGATGCTGCTGGCGCGCACCGCATCGCGTCCCGATCGCTGACCGAGCGGCTGTCGTTGGCCGGGCTCTCGATCCGCGCCAATACGGTTCTGAACATGCGCCTTCTAACGTAGATCGCGTTGCGTCTTCAAGGGACAAGTTCCGGCCAGAAGTGGTCGTTCCCAATACATTGTTTCGGCGTTGCTGGGGTGGGGCCAGGCACCATGAATACCGGGGTTGAAACCGAAAGGATAAGGTCACTGTCCCCTAGTTACCGTTGTCTAGAATCAGAACCCGCCAGTCAAAGTATCGAATATATTCGTCAGCCATCTACGCAACACCGGCCAAAATGGCTCTTTCTTTATCAGTCTGCACAATACCTCGAAAGTCGCATACAAGATGAAAACAGCAGCCAAAATGACCCAGATCTGAACAGCGTTCATGGCGCTCTTGTTCCAATCTCAATCAAAATCTCAAGGATCGATTTTTCTTTCAAGCTGTCTCTAAAAAAAATCTTCTGGCATCAGCTCATCTGGATCATCTGGATCATCGAACTCTTGGCCAAACGGAAAAGCACCATACAAATTTCTTGTAGACGCTTCCGACGAACATTCATTCACAGCTTCATTCCACTGCTGCAGAGCCCACCTCTGTGCTGCTTCAGCTGATTTGAGGTTCCACAACCCCCAAGCTGCTACTCCGGCCCCGGGCGCCACACCAAGCCCCGTACCTTCTAATCCAACTCCCGCCGCAACTTTCAGCGCGCCAGTCGCGTAGAGTCGACTGGCATTAACAGAATTTGCTATCGATACGATAGCTTTGGTCGGATTCAGCAGCCCGTACGGATCCGCATAAACAAGCGGGTTTTGCAGCGCGTAGCCGTATGTATTCAGACCTCCTTGCAAGCCTATCGGATCACTCTCGAGGTATCGTCCGGTACTCGGATCATAAATCCTGAAGTAGTTGCAAAGAACTCGGCCGTACGACGATCGGCGACACCATTTTCGATTTTCCCAACGCAGTCCGCGGCTTAAGTTGTTTCTGCGCCGACGCATGCGCCGCACAACGACTTTTTGACCCAGACGCGACTTTTCGGCTAACAGAGGCATGCGTTGCATTGTAATGGGCCATCACGATGCACGCAGGCTTTCATTAGCCGCAGGTCAACAACAGACGGGCCAGAGGCCGTCATGCGGCGCAGCCACTCCTTGACCACGAGCCGCAAGGCGCGTGGCAGCGGCCATTGACACATAATGCGGGATGTACGCAGTTGGCGGTTACCGGCGTGCACAGCACGACGGTGTTCAACCGGCTATTGCGTATATCGTGCGCTTTATGTTCGGTGAGTGCTTGTCAGCCCCTCGGGGTTGGGGGCTCGATTTCTATTGGTTAGAAACAGTTTGGAACCCGCACATCGGACGGTAAAATGGTATTGTCATTTGTCTAGCGAGAGTTCGAGGACGCCAACATGTCATCCGTCAAGGAAGCCGCCCGCAGCATCGTCGACAATCTGCCCGAACAGGCCACCTGGGACGATCTGATGTACGAGTTGTACGTCAAACAGAAGATCGAAGCCGGCCTCGAGGCCGCCGCCGAAGGCCGTACCGTGCCACACGAAGAGGTCAAAGCCCGGCTGCTCGCCCGCAAGTCTCAATGAGGATTGTCTGGACGGAACCGGCCGAGACGGACCTCGACGAGCTGTTTGACTACATCGCCCGGGACTCAGCCGTCTACGCCGAGCGCTTCATCGACCGCATCCTCGATGCGGTCGCTACGCTTGACGAGCTGCCCCGCAGGGGCCGGCAGGTTCCCGAAGCCAACGAAGCGCACATTCGGGAACTCATCGTGCAGAGTCAGCGCGTTATCTATGCCATTGATGACAGCAAAGAGACCATCAACATCCTTGCCCTCGTGCACGTGCGCCGGGATCTCGCCGGCCAGGAAGACTCGCCTTGGCGCTAAAGTGGCTGAGGCATCAACTAAATGGTGCCCACTCCTCCTGAGTAAGCTGTCTCTGCTCGTTGCGGCTGTTAATGACGAACCCATCAGCATACATTCGACTGACGCCCAACCTGCCAGGCTTGTAGGCGATTCTTGCAATAAAAAGTATCGGAGAGCGAATGGCGGGTTTTTCAGCCAGCAGACGCTCGAGCGTCTTGTTTGGGGAACCAGCGACCGTCCACCTCCGGCCAGAAGTGGTCGTTGGCTAACTCCATGCAACGAGCGGACAGTCGGTCATCGCAAGTGTCGAAAATCAGTGCCAAATGCTGCTGTCATTGGGGAAGCTCACCTGCCAGAAAACTACAATTCCGGAACGTGTCAGGTCAGGGGAGTCTTTCTATTCAGTGTGGCTATTCGGCAGCCGCAAAATAGGGAGCACTTGAGCGGCCCAGTTCTAATTGTCGCTTTGGCGTGCCCTCAGATGCTCTGTCACATAACGGGTTCTACTGGCTGCTAGATTAGAATTGGATCATTGGTGAGTGCAGGTATTTGTCATAGACGAGGCGCCGACCGGAGAGCTCGAACACCATTCTGCCCCTAATGAAAAATGGCCTACGATAGGGAGGGAGCATGTCCGCATCGAAAAAACGTCGATCATTAGTTAAGACAATGGTGGCCATCAGCGTGGTTATGGCCATTGTCCTTGGCGCCTATTTTCTGAGGCTTTCCCAGAACGACAATGCGCACTTCAGCGCTAACTACCAGGCCCCTGCTTCGACTCTCGCTAATGGTTCTGAATCGGTACTGTCCGAAGGAAGTGCAGATGGACGGCAGGAAGATCGGTCAGCACCCCTGTCTACCTCCGATGGAGGAGAGAATGGAATGCCGGTAATAGACTTGATGGCTATCACAGGGCCTCAAGAGATACTTGACCAGCTTGGAATTGACAGAGATTTTGAAGAGTGGGCCAGAAGACGGGGCTTTACTTGGGTCTCTGACCCGGCAGAATCTCCCTATTCTGTCCTCACTATGGAAGAACTTGAGGAACTAGCGGACGCTGGTGACAAAGATGCGGAGCTTGCCCTCGCCGACAAACTGCGCGAGTCAGATCCCCTTGCAGCTTTGGATCGGGTTCAACAGCTTGCCATGGACGGTAAGATAGAAGCTATGGCCTACGCAAGTGTCGTTAACGCAGGCATCGATAACCTTCTTAACAATCCTGGAGCTTCAAACCTCTCAGCTGAGCGGCTTTCGTCACTAGAGGCCTATGGGCGCCAAGGAATGGATTCTGAGATCGAAAGCATGGCGTGGGGATTGCTCTATGACAGCTACATGGGCTATCCGCGGGAAATGGGGAATTCGCGAATCGGAGATCCGGCATCCCGATTCCGCCAAGCCTGCGATCGCGCAGTGGAGCTCCGGCGGTTCATCGAGGCCCAGGCCCAAGAGCAGGGAAGATCAATGCCGCCCCTTGAGTCGGCCCCATTCGGGATAGGCTCTCTCGATATTGACGCCACTCTGTTGACTGCTTGTCCTGACGATCTATTACCCAGTGCGGATTTCAGCAGCTGCCGCCCGATTCAAGTCTATCTTGAGGGCCAGTACTTTGACGCATATGTCTGTCCGTGACGGGCAATCGAAACGAAAGCTCCGCTGAGCTTACCCCCTCTATCCGGAGTACGAAGAGTGAGAGTTTCGGTTAGCTTGCTCCTTCAATAAAGCCTCGATCGGGGCCATCTGGCCCAACAGCTAAAATGAGTCACGACCTGCCGAATCTCGCAATTCCCGGTGACCGACTCAGTTCGGCCAGGAGCGGTCACTCGGCCTCCATGAACTCGAGCCGATTGCCGAACGGGTCGTCGACATAGAATCGATTGAATCCTGGCAAATTGTTGTCAACGGTCACCACGTAGCCTGCATCTCTTTGCCGCGTGGCGAAGCCGTCAAGGTTGAACACAAGAAAGGCAGGATGCGCCTTTTTCGCAGGGCTGAAGTCCTGTTCAACTCCCAGATGTATCTTTACAGCTCCAGATTCAAACCACGCGCCACGTCGCTTTGCCAATATTTGCGGTTTGGGCACCTCGTCGAGGCCGAGCAGTTCACCGAAGAACGCCCGGGCTAACGCCTCTTGCCCTGCCGGCATCGCTAGTTGCACATGTTCGATAGCTTCGAATCGCATAGAGCCTTCACGCTGAGCGAGTGTCTACTTCGGGTCGGGAGCGGTCCGTCCTCGATCTGATGCCTAACACCCAGGCTCAGCGGCGCTTGACCTGCGGCGACCGGAGCGAAAGCGAAGGGAGCTGCATGTCAAGCGTCCGCTGCAGCTAATCGTTAGGCACGCGCTGCACTTCCAATTTGAAGTCACGCTGTTTGGCGACTTCGTTTCCGCCATCACCGTTATTGGCATAGCCTCTCTAGACGACATTTCTAGAAAACCACTCGTTTGCGGAAAAGAGCAAGACGATCGCTACGACCTCGATCGCAAGCAGAGCCAAGGTCAAAAAAGGCGCTGGCATTAGTACGATGCCAAGTGGACTCTGCATGAGCATCATTACAAGGGCAATGTGGAGGACAACCACGATTGCCAATGCTATGCGGGCCCAGTTGCGGCCCTTCCATACTTTCCAAAGGATAAACGCTGGAATTGCGTAGATGATCGCAGCGACGATAAGCCTCCCCATCGCGAAGGCGACGCTGCCGCCGGGCAGCGCAAATGATAGCTGGACTTCCGAAAGCAAGGCTAGGACGAGGACCAACATCAAGGCCAATACCGCAATGATGACGCGACGAGGCCTCTTCCGGTTACCGCTTATCGGGGCTGAGTCAGTTGAGCTATTCAATGGTCCTGGACCTGACTGGAGGGGTTCCACAATTGCCTAACTATTCTATTGAACGTCGAGTGCGGCGTTAGTTATTCGGCGAAAAAGGGCGTTTAACTCGGTTGTTGCCATGGCAAGCCTCTGTTTTCCTTATCTGCGCGTGCTGGACCACATAGATATCATGTCTGAAACGCGATTGCGATATAGGTACTCGGGTTTTCGGCCTGCGGGGAGGGTCTCGGAAAGGCTAGACGAATGACCGGGATGGGTCAGAACTTGCCGGATTGGATTTGGCTTTTTCGGGCCGGAGATGGCCTCTCGAAGGAAGTGGCGGCCTACCGGGCGTCGCGCGAACCTGGGAGAAACGGATCTATTCGAAACCTCACGATGAGCGACCAGCTTTTGTTCAGTCTGGGTCACTTGCTATGAACACTGCCGAAGAGTCGCGGCAGGCTATCCGCGATGATCAGGACGGCATGCCCGACGGCACGAGTTAGCATGTGCGACGCCCGCGCCGGGCGATCCTCAGTTGTTGGGCGCGCCCTGCTCCACCCACGCGCGGAGGATGGCGATCTCGTCGCTGGTCGGTGGACGCGCGTCGCCGTGAGGCATCTTCAATGACGGGTCGGCCCGACCTTCTACCAGCATGATCAGCGTGCTGCTCAGGGCATCACCAGGCAACACGACCGGTCCGTAACGGGTCCCTTCCATCACCTCCGCATAGGAGTTCAGACGCAGACCGGAGGCCTCATAACCCGGCTGTCCCGGCTCATGGCAGGCGCTGCACCGCCGCTCCAGGACCGGCTGGACATCTGCGCTGAAACTCACCGTTTGCACTGTCTTGCCGCAGCCGCCGAGGAGTGCCGCCGCGGCCATGGCTGCGGTCAATATCGCGGATCGATTCATGTCCTGTCTCCGGTTGCCCGACGCAATCTATCGCATAGACCCAGTATAGTCGCCGCCACCCGTCGCAGCACCAGCGTTCGCGCCGATGAAGGCCCCCCCGGCATCGTTTCAGACCGGTTGATCCAGGGCCAGGAAGTAATAGATAAATTTCTTGTCCCGGCGGTAGCCGAGCGATTCGTACAGGGATTGTGCGCCGAAGTTGTCCGTCGCCGTGGACAGCGCGAGGCCGTCGGCACCGGTCTCTGCCGCGAGGACCCGTGCGGCCTCCATCAGCGCCCGCGCCACGCCCTGGCGTCGCCGCTCCGGTACCACGAACAGGTCATGCAGGATCCAGATCGGCAAGGCCGCGACAGAACTGAAACTGGGGTAGAGCTGAACGAAGCCGAGACCCTGCTCGCCGGAATCGTCGACCGCCAGAAAGACCACGGACTCATCCTGTTTCAGGCGCTGTTCGAGAAAGCGCCGGGAGCCGTTGATATCAGGGGGTTGGTGATAGAACTGGCGATAGGCGTCGAACATCGGCGCCAGCAGCGCCACATCGGCAACGCCTGCTCGGATCAGTTTCATACGGACCGAGCTTACAGCAAGGCCCCGACGCGTGGCAGTCGCGCCGGGGCCCGCATGTGATAAAAAATCAGCTGCGATTCTTCAGCAGATCGCGGATCTCGGTCAGCAGCTCTTCTTCCTTCGACGGCTTCGGCGGCTCGGCCGGCGCCTCTTCTTCTTTCTTGCGCATGCTGTTCATGGCCTTGATCGCGATAAAGATGGCGAAAGCGATGATCACAAAGTCGAAGACGGTCTGCAGGAAAGCGCCATAATTCATGGTCACGGCGGCGGCGTCACCGGCCGCATCCTTGATCGTGATCGCCAGATCGGAGAAATCGACGCCACCGACAAGCACCCCGATCGGCGGCATGATCACGTCCTTGACGAACGACGAGACGATCTTGCCAAAGGCGGCGCCGATGATGATACCCACCGCCATATCGACCACATTGCCGCGCATGGCGAAACTCTTGAACTCCGTCATCATTCCCATGATGGTCCCCCTGGTTGCAGCCTTGATTGGCTGTTATTTCGTTTTGAGCGGCATGGCAGCGCCGCCGGCCGGTATAGAAAATAACAGATACCGCCTCAGACCTGTACGGGTGGCCGCGGATTCGCTGCAAGGGAGCGGATAAAGTCCGCGGGCTCCTCGCCGCGCTCCATCGCCTCCACCAGCGCGGAACCGACGATCACGCCGGGCACATAGCGGCCGATCTCGGTGACCTGTGCCGGTTCGCGGACACCGAAGCCGGCGCACACCGGCACCGGTGAAGCCGCGGCCACCTTCGCCAGGTATTCAGCCAATCGATCATTTTCTCGGGCCGCCCCACCGGTGATACCGGTCACGGTCACCGCATAGACAAACCCGGTACTGGCCGCACAGCTTTTGGCCAGCCGTTCATCGGTGGTCACCGGCGTGACCAGCTGGATCAGCGCGAGTCCATGCTGTTTTAGCGCGGCCGCGATCTCCTCACTCTCATCCAGCGGCAGATCGGGCACGATAAACCCGGCCACACCGACCGCGGCGGCTCGCTCGGCCAGACGCTCATAGCCGAAAGCCAAAAGCGGGTTCAGATAACTCATCAACACCAATGGCGCCGAGGCGTCCACATGCTCGATCTGGTCGAGGATCCAGGTCAGGGTGACACCGGATGCGATCGCTGCCTGGGAAGCGCGCTGGATGGTCAGGCCATCGGCCATCGGATCACTGAACGGCACGCCGATCTCGACCACGTCAGCCGCCCTGGACAAGGCCTCGAGCTGCTCGGCAAACCGGTCTCGTTCCGGATAGCCCGCGGTCAGGAACGCGACCAGGGCTGTACGGCCCTCGGCGGTGGCCCCGCCAATCGCGGCGCTGATGCGCTCCGCGGGCGTCATCGGCGCACGCTCCGCGGCGGATATTTGGCCAGCGTGGGCATGTCCTTGTCGCCGCGGCCGGACAAGCCGATGACGATGCGTTTGCCCGGATTGGCCGCCGCCCAGCGCCGCGCGCCGACAAAAGCGTG
>JBATKC010000362.1:0-2162 GCA_049669065.1 Gammaproteobacteria bacterium | reverse complement strand
ACGATGCGGCGTAAGCCGGCGCCGCGACTCAAGGCGCCGCAGCCAGCGGCGAATCGATCTCCTTGCGCTGCCAGCCATCCGGCCCGCGCAGCAGCTCATAGGTCGGCCAGTAACGATTATCCAGTTTCAGCGTGATGATCTCGACCGAACGGTTCCAGTTAACCGTTTTCAGACGCACAGCCGCGCGGTCGGGACGACCGGCGACGGCATCGAGGAATGCATCCAGGTCCGGGGTCGGCTGACCATCGACCTCGACGATGCGCTGACCCGCCCAGAGCTTGTAGCGCGAAGCCGGCGAACCGTAGCCGAAATACGCCACGTACACGCCATAGGGCTCGACGCCGCGTTGCGCGGCGATAGCGCGATGCGGAGCCTGCAGCATGGCGCCGGCCCAGACCAGCAGACGATCGATGTCCTGGCCGTCCAGGGCTACGGTATCCAGCCCAAGACGCAGTTCGGCGTCGTCGCGCCAGATAGTCAGCTCCACCTCGGGCTTCTGGCTCAACGACTCGACCTGGTGAAAACCGGTTACCGGCTGGTCGTCCACTGCCAACAGCAGATCACCGGTCCTCAGCGATGCAGCCGCCGGCGACCCGGCCACCAGCCGGATCACCTGCAGCACCTCTCGCTGGTCACCGTTGTGGCTTTCCAGACGGCGCGCCCAGGACTCGGGCAGTCCGAAATTCCGTGCGCTGGCCAGCGGGATGGTGGCGAATTCTGCTTCCACCGAGCGGATGGGTTGCTGCTCGCGCACGATCTCGGCGACTTCGGCCACGATGGCCGATGGTACGCCCTTGTTGACCTGGTTGAGCTCCTGACCCGCATGATAGGCGAAGCTGGACCACAGCGAGATGACGTCGCCGGCATCGTTGATCAGCACACCATCAAAATCCGACGGGCCGTTGACCAGGGAGATGGTCTCGAGATTGACGTCGCGGAAACGCAGCGTGCGCGACAGCGGGAAAGCCACCGGATCGATGGATGCGACCTCGGTGCGCTGAGACGCGAGGCTCTGATCGCCCTTGATGCCGACCGCCCACACGGTATCCCCCGGACGTATGCTGGCGTCGGCAAAACGCACCGTGCGCACCGGCGTGTCGCCGATCAGCGCCGGGTCGTATTCCACCACGGCGAGGTTGTGCAGTGGGTGGATCCACACCACCCGGGCCGGCAGCTCCAGCGAGCCGGCGATGGTGATACGCGCATCGCCCATGGAGACCGGCACCGTATTGCGATCCACCACCACCAGACCACGCTCGGCGTCGATGACGACACCGGTGCCCTGGTAATGACGCTCGGATACACCGGAGATGGGATAGGGCATATCGAAATTGACCGTGACCAGTGACTGACTGAGTGTCGCGAGTCGCGGATCAGGCTGGGCAACGAAACTTGTGCTGGCCGGCTCCGGCGGCGGGGCCTCGCCGGCTTTGGCGAATGGCTCGCAGGGCCAGTATCCGGCGCGGTCGTCGCGGCGGCAGAATGCGGCCGGGAACCAGCGCCGGTCCATGCGCAGCACGCGCAAGGTGCTGTTGCGCGGCTCTTCGAAACTAAAATAGCGCACCGCGGCTTGCTGGCCGTCGGCGAGTCGCTCGACGATGCGGCGGAAATCTCCCAGCTTCGGCGTCGGCTGACCATCGACCTCTATGATCACCGCGGCGCGCGGGATCCCGGCGCGCGCGAAAACGTAGCCGGGGTTGGCGACGTAGATGCCCTCCGGCGGCAGATTGAGATGACGCGCCTGTTGGTAAGACAGCTGATTGACCACAGCGTCACCAAATTCGATAAACGCGTCGGGCGTGATCAGATGAAGATCAAGCGGCTCGACGTTCAACTGTACCTGGGAGCCACCACGCCGCAGTTCGAGATCGATGGTCTGACCCACGTGGCTGTCGAGCACCTGTTCGAGGGTCACAAACCCGGGCACCGGCTCATCGTCCAGCGCGACCAGGATGTCGCCGGGCTCTATCTTGCCTTCCACGGGCGACCCCGGTACGACCTGCTCGACCACCAGCATCCCGGTCGCCTCCGGGAATCGCGCGCGGACACGTGTTTCGGTCGCATCGTCCAGACCCAGCCGTTGCAGTTCGTCAAACGGGGTGTAGACGAATTCGGTCATCAGGGTGCCGCGCGGCACCGGTTGGCCCTCACGGATATAGTCC
>JBATKC010000361.1:0-3909 GCA_049669065.1 Gammaproteobacteria bacterium | reverse complement strand
GTGGAGCGACTGGAACGCGGGCGCGCGCTGCTTGGCGAGGCGCTGCGGATCCGCTGGGAGAACCCGGAGACGCGGGCGGACTGGGTGCGGGCCGTGATCGACGACGCCAGGGTGATCCTGCAGCCGGGCAACTGGCACGTGCAGTATCCGGAGGGCATCGACGAAGCCTGGATCACCGGATTGATCGCCGATCAGATGAGCGGTCAGGACAGCGATCCGACCGGCAACAACACCATCCGGGCGGTGCCGGACATCAAGGGCGGCCTGCGCATACTGCGCGGCGCCGCCTGTCTGGAGATGACGATCGCGGGATTGATGGCCCGCGCGGACGAACTCTCGAGTGAATTACTGGCGGAGATCTATGGCGCACAAGCCGAGCCCGCCGCGGAGAGAAAACATGGCTGATGCTGCCATCCGCTGGATCGGTGGTCCGGTGTTAAAGGCGCTGGTGGACGGACGGTTTCACGTCCATGAGGCGGTCCAGGTCGGCGAGCGCAAGCTGCTCGGCGAAGTCATCCAGCTCAACGAAAATCTGCTCACCGCGCAGGTCTATGAAGATACGACCGGGCTGAAACCCGGCGATCCGGTGACCGGCACCGGTCTGCCCTTGTCGGTACCGTTGGGTCCGGGTCTGCTCGGACGCATCATGGACGGTCTGCTACGGCCCCTGGCCGATGCCTCGGTGCATTTCTATGCCACCGGCATAGTCGGCGAACGGGATGGGAAGCTCGCGTTCAGACCGACGGTCAGCGTCGGCCAGCAGCTCGAACCCGGCGGGTTCTTTGGCGATATCGAGCGCGAAGGCCCGGCGCTGCACTGTCTGGTCCCGCCGGATATCCGCGGCACCGTGCAATCGATTGTCGAGGCCGGGGCCTATGGCGAGACCGAGGTCCTCTGCGTGCTGAGCGACGAATCCGGCAAGCGTCATGAGCTGGCCATGATCCACGACTGGCCCGTGCGCCGGGCCCGCCCGGTGAGCAAACGCATGAACCCTGAAGCGCCGATGGTGACGGGTCAGCGCATCCTCGACACTTTGTTCCCGGTGGCCCGGGGTGGCCGCGCGGCACTGCCCGGCGGCTTTGGCACCGGCAAGACTGTGTTGCAGGAGAGCCTGGCCAAATGGTGCGACGCCGACGTGATCATCTATGTGGGCTGCGGCGAACGCGGCAACGAAATGTCCGAGGTGCTCGACGAGTTCCCGACCCTGGAGGACCCGCGCACCGGACGGCCGCTGATGGAGCGTACGGTAATCATCGCCAACACGTCGAACATGCCGGTTGCGGCGCGCGAGGCCAGCGTCTATACCGCGATCACGGTAGCGGAATATTTCCGCGACCAGGGTCTGCATGTGGCGCTGATGGCCGACTCGACCAGCCGCTGGGCGGAAGCGCTGCGCGAAGTCTCGGGCCGTCTCGGCGAATTGCCCGGTGAATCCGGCTACCCGGCCTATCTGAGTTCGCGTCTGGCGGAATTCTATGAGCGCGCAGCCCGGGTCAAGACACTGGCCGACGACGAGGGCTCGGTCACTATTATCGGCGCGATCAGCCCACCGGCCGGCGACTTCTCCGAGCCGGTCACCAGCCATTCCAAACGCTATGTGCGCAGCTTTTGGGCATTGGACCGCGGCCGCGCCCAGGCCCGGTTTTATCCGGCGATCCATCCGCTGACCTCGTATGCGGAAGACGTGGATGTACTGGCGCGCTGGTGGCAATTACAGGGTAACCCGGACTGGCGTAACCATCGGCAGCAGCTGCTGACGTTGCTCGAGCAACAGGAGAAGTTGGAGCGCATGGCGCGCATCGTCGGCAAGGATGCGCTGCCACCGGCACAACAACTGACCCTGTTGTGCGCAGATCTGGTCAACGAGGGTTTCCTGTATCAATCCTCGTTCTCCGAAGTGGATCGCTACTGTTCGCCCGCTCGCCAATCGGCGATGTTGCGACTGCTGATGCACTTTATCGATAGCGCCGGCAAAGCCATCGAGGCCGGCGTCAGTGTCGAGGACGTGGCCAACGTTTCAGTGCTCAGACGCCTGCGCCGCCTCGGCGAAGAAATGGCCGAGGACGCGCTGGACGACGCCAAGACGATCTGGAACGAAATCGATGACGAGTTTGCGGCACTTGACGGAGCGAAGACAGATGCGCGGTGAACTGATATTGAACGGCGCGGTACGGCGTATCGAAGGTCCGCTGCTGTATGTCCAGCGCGGCGCGCAGGTCGGGCTCAACGAAGCCGTCGAGATTCTAGGTGTGACCGGCGCACCGAGGGTCGGTCGGATCGCCGCGCTGGACGACGCCAGCATGATCATCGAGGTGCTCGAGTCCACTACCGGCCTCGGGCTCGAAGATACGCGCATCCGTCTCAAGGCTGAGCCGCTGCGCTTTTCGGTCGGGCCGGGTCTGCTCGGCCGGGTGTTCAACAGCGTCGGTCAGCCGCTGGACGGTGGTCCGCCGATCCCGGCGGCGCGGCGCATGCGGATCGACGGTCTGGCGATCAACCCGACGGCGCGCGCCCTGCCGCGGGATTTTATCGAGACCTCGATCTCCACCATCGATCTGATGAACAGCCTGGTGCGCGGACAAAAATTGCCGTTATTCTCCTGCGGCGGTCTGCCTCACGACCAGCTGGCCACGCAGATCGCGCAACGGGCACGTCTGCGCGGTAAGGCGGCCGGACAATTCGCAATTGTTTTCGTCGGCATCGGCGTGCCCCACGACACCGCCGAAGCGTTCCGGCTGGCGATGGAATCCAGCGGCGCGCTGGAACATACGGCGATGTTCCTGAACCGGGCCGACGAGCCCAGCACGCAACGTCTGCTCACACCCCGCTACGCGCTGACCGCGGCCGAGTATCTGGCCTTTACCGAAGGCCGTCATGTGCTGGTCATCCTCACCGACATGACCAACTATTGCGAAGCGCTGCGCGAGGTCTCGGCCAGCCACGGCGAGATTCCCAGCCGCAAGGGTTATCCGGGTTATATGTACTCCGAGCTGGCGTCGCTGTACGAACGGGCCGGCTGCATCAAGGGCCTGCCCGGCACGCTGACTCAGCTGCCGATTCTGACCATGCCCGGCGAGGACATCGGCCACCCGATCCCGGATCTGACCGGTTACATCACCGAGGGCCAGATCGTGCTGGCCCGGGATCTGGATCACAAGGGTGTCTATCCGCCGGTGGCGGTATTGCCGAGTCTGTCGCGGCTGATGGACGCGGGCACCGGCAAGGGCTATACGCATCGCGATCATCCTAATCTCGCCCATCAGCTGTTCGCGGCTTATGCCCGGGCCACCCGGGTCCGCGTGCTGGCCAGCGTGATGGGTCAGGAGGGTCTGTCCGAGACCGACCGCCGCTATCTGGAGTTCGGCGACGCGTTCGAGACCAGGCTGGTCAGCCAGGAAGGCCCACGCACGCTGGAAGAAAGCATGGACATCGGCTGGCGGCTGCTACGACTGTTGCCCGAGGCCGAGCTGTCCCGTCTGAGCGACGAGCAGATCGAACAACACATCCGCCGGGAGACCGCGGATGTCTGACGCACGGCAAGTCTCGCCGACCCGCAGTGCTTTTCTGGAACTCAGGGACGAGCGCGATCTGATCCGTGAGGGCTACGAATTCCTCGACGAAAAACGGATGATCGTGGCACAAGAAATGTTGCGTCAGCTGGCCGCCTGGGAACGCCTACGTGACGAATATCTGAGCCTGCATGCGAAGGCAAACAGTGCGCTCGCAGCGGCGGTATTCCGCCACGGCTTTGACGGACTGGTGGTGTACCCGCGTACGCGGATGAGGGACTGGACCCAGCCGCTCAACCCTCATCGCTTCCTCGGCGTAGCGCTGCTGGAGCCAGGCGGCGCGGAAGCGCACAGCGATCCGTCCGATCCGCCGGTGCTGCCCTCCGCTGAAGCCGAGACC
>JBATKC010000360.1:0-3679 GCA_049669065.1 Gammaproteobacteria bacterium | reverse complement strand
GATCGCGACCGCGGCCAGCAGGCTGCCGACCAGCGCCGCCAGCCGCAGGAAGCGGTGTGCCCGCTCCAGCGCTGTCTTGATCTCCGGACCCGCATCGTCGAGGTCCCGCAGCGACTCTCCCAGTGTCAGCCGGCTATCGACAAATTCTCTGAGCGTCGCCATGTCATCCGGCGCACCGGCGAACAGCTGGCGATAATCTACGCGGCTTCCCGGCTGGATAAGACCGGTCGCGCTCACATCGGCTTCATTGATCAACAGGGTCGGCGCCAGGTCTACAAAGCTCCAGCCCTGGTCGGGCCGGTATCTGAGAACGCCGGTCACCCGCAGGCGGATCGAGCCGAGCGCGATCTCGGCGCCCACATCCGCGTCCAGTCGCGCCAACAGCTTGGCATCGGCCCAGGCTTCACCCGGAGCGGGCAGGACTGCCGTTACGCCAGCGCTATCTTGCAGGCTCCCACTGGTCTTCAACTCCCCGCGCAGGGGGTAGCCCGCGCTCACTGCCTCGACGTCGGCCAGTGCGCTGGCGTTGCCAGCCAGCACAACGCTGGGGAAGGAAGTCACGCTGGCGGTGGCGAGACCCAGCTCCCTGGCCCGTTCCTGGTAGTCCGGCGTGATCACACGCTTGGAGTTCACCACCAGGTCCGCCGCCAGCACCTCCGCCGAGCGGATATCGACCGCACGGCTGACGCGGTCGGTAAAGAATCCGACGGCGGTCATGGCGGCCACCGCGACCGCCACTGCGGCGGTCAGCACCCACAGATCTCCGGCCCGCAGATTGCGGATCACGTTACGCAGAGCAAACCCGGCCGCGGTCACGCCAGCCGCCCGCTGACCAGACGCAGCGCACGATCACAGCGGCCCGCCAGCCGCTCTTCGTGGGTCACCAGCACCAGCGTAGTGCCGGATTCATCGTTGAGCGAGAACAACAGGTCGGCCACCCGGCTGCCGGTCTCAGCGTCGAGATTGCCGGTCGGCTCGTCGGCGAACAGCACCAGGGGCTGACCGACAAAGGCCCTTGCGATCGCGACCCGCTGGCGCTCGCCACCTGACAGCTGACGCGGATAGTGACGCCGGCGTGGGGTAAGCCCGACTCGCTCCAGCACCGCCTCCGCCGCGGCCCGGGCCTCAAGCTGACCGGCCAGCTCGAGTGGCAGCATGACGTTCTCCAGCGCAGTCAACGAAGGCACCAGATGAAACGACTGGAACACGAAACCGACGCGACCCGCGCGCAGTGCCGCCCGCCCGTCTTCGTCCAGACCGGTCAGCGGCTGGCCATCGAGCCAGACCTCGCCCTCGCTGGCCGAATCCAGCCCCGCCAGAAGCGCGAGCAACGTGGACTTACCGGCGCCTGACGGGCCGACGACAGCGACCGACTCGCCGCGACCGATATCCAGATCGATATCGTCGAGGATGGTCAGCGTTCCCTCCGGACTGCTAACCTTACGGGTCAGATTTCTTGCCGCCAGTACATTGGCGGCGTTAGGTGAGTCCATGTCCTGGCGCAAAACAATTCCCCTTCTGTTGCTGTTCTTCAGCGCGTCCCTGTATGGCGGCACGCCGACCATCCTGGTGGTCGGCGACAGCCTCAGCGCCGGCTACGGTCTCTCGCCCGAGCAGACCTGGCCGAGATTGCTGCAACAGACGCTGCAGCAGCGCGATCTTGCATTTCGTGTCGTCAACGCCAGCATCAGCGGCGACACGACCAGCGGCGGCCTGGCCCGACTGCCGCGCGCGCTGAAGATACATGAGCCGGCCGTGGTCATCATCGAGCTGGGCGGCAATGACGGTCTTCGGGCCGTGCCGATCGCCGAGATCCGCCGCAACCTCGACCGGATGATCAAGCTCAGCCGCGACGCCGGCGCCAGCGTGTTATTGACCAGCATACTGATCCCTCCGAACTATGGCCCCGATTACGGCGAAAAGTTCGCTCGGGTGTTCGGCGAGGCGGCAGCGGAGGGCGGCGCGGCCCTGGCGCCATTCTTCCTCGACGGCATCGCGCTGGAGCCCGGCATGATGCAGGAAGACGGCATCCATCCGACGGCTGAGGCCCAACCCAGGATAGTCACCAATATCTGGCCATCGCTGTGCCCGTTGCTGGTCGGAGAAGCGCTCTCACGCTGCTGAGTTTGCTCAGGGACCGCCCTGACTGCTATACAAGGGGAATAGGACTCGAATCCGACGCCTCGCGCAGCCGCAGGACGGAAATCGATCCAGAACAAAAACAAGTATCCGAACCGGGGGAGAATTCTGATGACTGACAAGATCTGGTTGAAATCCTATCCGGAGGGGGTGCCGGCAACGATCGACCCCAGTCAGTACTCGTCGCTAAAACAGCTGGTCGAGTCTTCGATGGAGAAATATCGGGATCTGCCGGCCTTCACCAACATGGGTCATTCGCTCAGTTTCGGCGACCTCGATCAGATGACCCGCTATTTTGGCGCCTATCTGCAAAAGGTGGCGGGTCTCGAAAAGGGCGACCGGGTCGCCGTGATGATGCCTAACGTGCTGCAGTATCCGGTGGCAGTCTTCGGCATCCTCCGCGCCGGTCTGTGCGTGGTCAACGTCAACCCGCTATACACGCCGCGCGAGCTGGAGCACCAGCTGAAGGACTCCGGCGCAAAAGCGATCCTGATCTTCGAGAATTTCGCGACCACACTGCAAAAAGTCATCGACAAGACCGATGTCCGTTCGGTGATGGTGACCGGCATCGGCGACCTGCTGCCCTTCCCCAAAGGCATGATCGCGAATTTCGTGGTGCGCAAGGTCAAGAAGATGGTACCGGAATACTCACTGCCCGATGCGATCCCGTTTAGACAGGCCCTGAAAGAAGGCAAGTGGCAGACCATGGACGAGGTCAGCCTGGAGCGGGACGATCTCGCGTTCCTCCAGTACACCGGCGGCACCACCGGTGTCTCCAAAGGCGCCATCCTCACCCACGGCAATCTGATTTCAAATGTGCTGCAGTCGCGCGCCTGGTGCGGTGATGTGCTCAGGGAAGGCGAGGACATCGTCATCACTGCGCTGCCGCTCTACCACATCTTCTCGCTGACGGCGAACTGCATGATGTTCACCATGCTCGGTGGCAACAATATCCTGATTACCAACCCGCGAGATTTCCCCGGCTTTGTGGCAGAGCTCAAGAAATATCCGTTTACCTATATCAGTGGCGTCAACACGCTGTTCAATGCGCTGCTCAATACACCCGGCTTCGATGAGGTAGATTTCAGTACGATGGAAATCGCGCTCGGCGGTGGCATGGCGGTACAGAAAGCCGTAGCGGATAAGTGGAAAGCAGTGACCGGTAAACCGATATTGCAGGCCTACGGGCTGACCGAGACCTCGCCGGCCGCGTGTATCAATCCGGCCCACGCCACAGAGTTCACCGGCTCCATCGGTCTGCCGATCAGCTCCACCGAGGTCAGTATCCGCGACGACGCCGGCACCGACCTGGCTCTGGGAGAGGTCGGGGAAATATGCATCCGCGGACCCCAGGTGATGGCCGGATACTGGCAGCGGCCGGAGGATACGGCCAAGACCATGTTCGAAGGCGGGTGGCTGCGAACCGGCGACATGGGCCGCATGGATGAAGACGGCTTCGTGTTTATCACCGACCGCAAAAAAGACATGATCCTCGTCTCGGGCTTTAACGTGTTCCCGAACGAGATCGAGGATGTGGTGA
>JBATKC010000359.1:0-5085 GCA_049669065.1 Gammaproteobacteria bacterium | reverse complement strand
GACGGAAGGTGTGCAGATGCCAGCGACCTTCGAAATTGGCCGGACGGTCGAGTCCGTACACCTCGGCAAAGGGCGCGTAGACCTCATCGCCCAGCAACTCCCGGACGGCTGCCGCGTCCCATACGTAAAACAGACCTTCCTCGCCCTCGGAATCCGCGTCCAGCGTAGAGTAATAACCGCCCTCGGCCGACTGCATCTCCCGCAGCACCCAGTCGGCGGTCTCCTCCGCGACGCGTCCGAACAAGGGTTCATTGGTTGCGGCCCATGCCTGGCTGTACAGCGCCAGCAAGGGCCCATTGTCATAGAGCATCTTCTCGAAGTGCGGGATCATCCAGTGGTCATCGACCGAGTAACGGCAGAAGCCGCCTCCGACCTGGTCATAGAGCCCGCCCTGGGCCATCCGCTGCAGCGTAAAGCTGGCCATAAACAGCGCCCGCAGATCCGGATCGTCGCTCATCGCAGTGTTGCGCCAGCCACGCAACAGACGCTCGATGCTGGTGGGATGCGGAAATTTCGGTGCCCGGCCAAAGCCGCCATGGGCGCCGTCAAAATTCTCCTCGAGCTGTTCCCGGGCCTTGCGCAGCAAGGTCGACGATGGCAGCGCAGTGGCGTCATCTACCGCCGAGATGCGCTGGAAGACGTCGCGGACGGCGCCGGCCTGCTCACGGATCTCCTTGCGGTGCTCGCGATAATAGGTGGCGACGCGCTGCAGAATTTCGCCAAACGCAGGCATGCCATGCCGAGCACGATCCGGGAAATAGGTGCCGCCAAAAAACGGCGTGTGATCATCAGGCGTCAGGAACATGGTCAGCGGCCAGCCGCCCGGGCGCTGGATCAGCAGTTGATGAGCGAGCTGGTAGATCTTGTCCAGGTCCGGCCGCTCTTCCCGGTCTACCTTGATGTTGATAAACAGCTCGTTCATCAGCGTTGCGGTGGCGGCATCTTCGAATGACTCGTGCGCCATCACGTGACACCAGTGACACGCCGAGTAGCCCACCGACAGCAGGATCGGCTTGTCTTCTTCCCGCGCCCGGTCCAGGGCTTGCGCGCCCCATGGATACCAGTCCACCGGGTTATCCGCATGTTGCAGCAGATACGGGCTGGTCTCGGTTGCAAGATGGTTGGCGGCGGCGGTCATGGACACTCCTGAGACGGCGAACTCGGATAGACTGGAGACTATACCGGAGCCCATCCCGGGCCGCCGCCGTCAGTAGTGAGAAAGCAACGTGATTGAAGCCGCGACAGTTGCCCCGGTTCTGCCGGAGCTGAAACTCAAGTCACGCCAGGATCGGCGCCTGCGCGGCGGGCACCTGTGGATCTACAGCAACGAAGTGGACGTAGCGGCGACGCCGCTAAAGTCATTCGCAGCCGGCGACATCGTCCGCGTGGTCAGCGACCGGGGCCGCTTTCTCGGTTATGCCGGCGTCCATCCCCATGCGCTGATCGCTGCGCGTGTGCTCTCCCGGGACCCGGATCACCCGCCCGGACGGCCATTGTTCGTGCATCGGATGCGGGTGGCACGTAGCCTGCGCGACGCGCTCTACGACCACGGCTGTTACCGACTGCTGTTCGGCGAGGCCGACGGCATTCCGGGCCTGGTGGCGGATCGCTTTGGAGATATCGTGGTGTTGCAGAGCGCGACGGCCGCGATGGAGCGTTTCAAGGGCGAGATCATCGATGCGGTCCGACGCGAGCTGTCGCCGGCCGGCATCCTTTGGCGTAACGACGGCGGGGCTCGCGAGCTCGAGGGACTGGATCGTTATGTCGAGGTGGCCTGGGGCGAGGTGCCCGAGCAGGTACCGGTCCGCGAGGGGTCCCTCGAGTTCATGGCGCCGGTGCGCGAGGGGCAGAAGACCGGCTGGTTCTACGACCAGCGGGATAATCGCATGCGTTTCGCCCGCTATCCGGTCGAGAGCATCCTCGACGTGTTCTGCTATACGGGCGCGTGGGGTCTCGGCGCCGCAAGCCGTGGCGCCCGCGCCAGCTTTGTCGACGCCTCCGGACAGGCCTTGCAGTGGGTCGAGTCCGGCGCTGACCGGTTTGGCGTCGCGGCAGAGCTGTTGCAGGGTAACGCCTTCGAAACCCTGCGGGGCTTGCGCGACGAGGGCCGCCGGTTCCGTGCCGTCATCGTCGATCCGCCCGCGTTCATCAAACGCAAAAAAGACTTCCGCAGCGGGCTGGCCGCCTATCAGCGAATCAACCAACTGGCCATGCTGCTGCTGGAGCGCGACGGATTCCTGGTCAGCTGCAGCTGTTCTCATCACCTTTCCATCGCGGATCTGCTGGGCGCGCTGCAACGCGCCGCCCGCCATGTGGACCGTCTGGTGCAGGTGCTCGAAATCGGCGGCCAGTCTGCCGATCACCCGCAGCATCCGGCGATCCCCGAGACCGGCTATCTGAAGGCGGTGGTCTGCCGCGTCGTCGGCGCCGACAGCTAGCGTTTCTGACACCACAGGCGGCGGTCGGAGATGGGTCCTGCGACGCCATCGGTGCTGCTAAACTACGCGCCCATGATCCACTACCCCCAGATCGATCCGGTCGCGCTTGCGCTGGGACCGCTCAAGATCCGCTGGTACGGGCTGATGTACCTGGTCGGCTTTGCCGTCGCGTGGTTTCTGGCGCGCAGCCGCGCCCGGCGGCCGGAGTTCGGCTGGAAGATCGAGTGGGTGGACGATCTGATCTTCTACCTCGCGGTCGGTCTGATCGTCGGCGCCCGTCTAGGCTATACCTTGTTCTACGGCATGGCCGGGATCCTCGAAGATCCGCTGTCGCTGCTGCGCATCTGGGAGGGCGGCATGTCCTTCCACGGTGGTCTGCTGGGCGTTGCCCTGGCCGTCTGGCTGTTCGGCCGCAAGGTCGGCAAGTCCTTCTTCGAAACCGCCGATTTCGTCGCCCCTCTGGCACCCCTCGGATTATGTGCCGGGCGTATCGGCAACTTTATCAACGGCGAACTCTGGGGCAAGACCACCGACGTGCCCTGGGCCTTTGTCGTCAACGGTGAACCGCGTCACGCGTCACAACTCTATGAGGCGGGTCTCGAGGGCATCGTGTTGTTCGTGATCCTGTGGCTGTATTCGTCAAAGCGTCCGCCCACGATGGCGGTCTCCGGCGCGTTTCTGCTGTTCTACGGTCTGTTCCGCTTCAGCATCGAGTTTGTCCGGGTTCCGGACGCACATCTGGGCTATCTGGCGCTGGACTGGGTCACCATGGGACAGATCCTGTCCACGCCGATGATCCTGCTCGGTCTGTTGTTCCTGTTCCTCGCCTACCGCGCCCCGGCGGCCGCGGCGCGTACCTGAAACCATGCGTCAGTATCTCGATCTGCTCGGGCACATCCGGCGACACGGTCTGCGCAAGGAAGATCGCACCGGGACCGGTACGCTGTCGGTGTTCGGGCATCAGATGCGTTTCGATCTCGGCCAGGGCTTTCCGCTGCTGACCACCAAGAAGCTGCACATCCGCTCGATCGTGCATGAACTGCTCTGGTTTTTGCACGGCGACACCAACATCGGATACCTGAAGCAACACGGCGTCAGCATCTGGGACGGCTGGGCCACCGAAGACGGCGAACTCGGCCCGGTGTATGGCCGCCAGTGGCGGGCCTGGCCAGCCGCGGATGGCGGCAGCGTCGATCAGATCAGCCAGGTCGTGGAACAGATCAGGGAAAACCCGGATTCGCGCCGCATCATCGTCGTCGCCTGGAATCCGGCGGAGCTGCCCGATGAGCGGGTCAGTCCTCAGGACAATGTCCGCGCCGGGCGCATGGCGCTGGCTCCGTGCCATTGTCTGTTCCAGTTTTGGGTCGGCGACGGAAGGTTGTCCTGTCAGCTCTATCAACGCAGCTGCGATGTCTTTCTCGGCGTGCCCTTCAACATCGCGTCCTATGCCTTGCTCAACCATATGATCGCTCAGCAGTGTGATCTGGAGCCCGGGGACTTTGTCTGGACCGGTGGTGACGTGCATCTGTATCTGAACCACCTCGAGCAGGCGGACGAGCAGCTCAGCCGCACGCCCGGCGCGTTGCCGACCTTGCGTATCGCGCGGCGGCCACCGTCGATCTTTGATTACCGTTACGAGGACTTCCAGATCGAAGGCTACGAGCCCCAGCCTCATATCAAGGCAGCGGTGTCGATCTAGTGCGTCTGACCCTGGTGGTTGCCGCGGCCGAAAACGGCGTGATCGGCCGTGACGGCGCCTTGCCCTGGCATCTGCCGGCAGATCTCAGGCACTTCAAACGTTCGACCCTGGGCAAGCCGATCCTGATGGGTCGCAAGACCCATCAATCCATCGGCCGGGCCCTGCCTGGCCGCCTCAATCTGGTACTGACCCGCCAGCCGGACTACCCGGCGCCAGGCTGCATGCTCGTGCATAGCCTCGACGAGGCCCTGGCCCGGGCCGCAGGCGAGGGCGCCGAAGAACTGATGATCATCGGTGGCGCCGGGCTGTATCGGGAGGCCTTGCCGCGGGCGGAGCGGATCCTGTTGACCCGGGTCCATGGCGAATTCGAGGGCGACACCTGGCTGCCGGCATTCGATCCGGCTGACTGGATCGAGCTCTCACGCAGCCGCCGCGAGGCCGATGAAGCCAACCCGGTGGCGATGAGCTTTATCGAACTGGGCCGGCGCCGGACCCCCGGCGATGCCTGACCGGACGGATCCGGGCCTCGGGCGGCACGATCGCGCCTCGGGGCTGCGTTACCATAGGGCGAAACATCCGGGCTGATCCGACGAGGGTGATCATGGACATCGGCGTTCCCTACAAAGAGCTGGCGAGACTGGATCTCACGGATCTGGCTGAGACCCTGCTGGGTCTGACTGACGCAGACTGGGACGCGCGGCCGATCCGGCGCGCCTCGCTGGCCGGCAGTGAGAGCCATTGCGCCGCCGACTCCATCGTGCTGCGCCACGAATGGGTGCCCTCCTATTCCCGGCGGGGCTTCAAGACCCTGCAGGAGTCGTTGCTGGACTGGGCTCAACGCAACGGCCGTGAAGGAGCATCCATGCTGCCGGTGATGGAGGAGCGCAACAGCGAGACCAGCATCTTCACCTTCCCCGACTGGTTTCGCTGGCAGGCGAGTGTGCTGCC
>JBATKC010000358.1:0-2012 GCA_049669065.1 Gammaproteobacteria bacterium | reverse complement strand
CGTTTCACCAGAACACCGGAATCGCAACTGGGGCACTTGCGTCTTTTCTCGCCAACAGCCTTTTCACCCTTAATGACAATATCGCTGCCATCGCGCTCGAGTTCCGCGATGAATTCCGAACGCCGTTTGGCGTCGGTGTAGATCGTGACCCGCCGCTTGGCGCGGGTCAGCGCCACATAAAACAGCCGCCGCTCTTCGGCAAACGGATAATCCTCGCTGCCCGGCATCGCGATCCATAGGGTCGAGTCATCGGCGATCTTGCTGGGCATGCCTTTGGTCGCCTCGATGACGTTCACCATAAACACGTAGTCGGCTTCCAGCCCCTTGGCCGCGTGCATCGTCGACCACTTGAGGTCGATGACATTGGCGACCGCCTCTCTGATCGCAGAAAGATTCGTCGGACAATCGCTGTTGTACCTCCCCAGAATCTGCGCGGTGGCGCGATCCGACGGGGTTTGTGTTCTGAGTTCTTCGGCCAGCTCGACGAGGTGCGAGCGCAACAGCGCTTCCTGCTCATCCATGTCTTCAAGCTGGTAACAGACGATGCCTGGTGGCTTGCGCGTATTCGTCGATCGGACCGTCTTTCTGATCTGGTAGGGGTTCCTCATCACAAAGTCGCCAGCCACGTCGCTGATGTCCTTGGGACAGCGGAACGTCCTGGTGAGATTGAGCACCGTACTGTGTCCGAAGTGCTTATCGAAATCCCGCATCAGGGAAATATCGGCGCCGGCAAATCGATTGACGGCCTGCCAGTCGTCGCCGACGACAAACAGACGGGTGTCCCCCGCTCTCGTCAGCTCCCGCAGCAAGACACCCCTGACTCGGGAAGTATCCTGGAACTCGTCCGCCAGCACCAGCCGATAGGGCAGGCTGCACCGGCCGTTGGCCAGGTGGTCGGCGGCTTTGCCCAGCATGTCATCAAAGTCCACGTAGTTGCCGGCAGCCAGCCTTCGGTCCCACTCCCACCACAACTGCTCAAACAGATCCAGAAACAGCGCGTCCCGGTAGGGATGATCACTGGGTTTTGACGTCGACCGTTTGTGCAGATCGTCCATCGACAGTCGATTCGACTTCACATGCGACAGGAAGACGCGGAATGTTCGCAACAAGTGGAGATCATCCGACGCTCCTTTGATCTGTCCGCTGGTGAGCGGCACCTCGTCGAACTTGACGCCGTGTTTGATCAGGTCCTGTTCGAGCGCGCTAAACCCGTCGCCTTGCCGGATGGAATACGACGTGGTCTCGATCAGCGTTGTGCCCTGTTCAGGGTGTAGCTTGCGCTTCCATGCCACGCCCTGGGCGTAACCCTCAAAATGCGCAGGGGGATGGCCGTTCTGATCGAGCGCAAAGTGCTCGTGATAGACATCGGCGCTCGGATAGTAAAAGTCCGGTTGATAATTTGTCTTGCGGGCCGGCGGGCTCCGCCACTGGTAGGGTCGTTCGTATTTGTATTCGATGCCCTTGAGCGCGAGCCAGTTGGCGATCATTCGCTCTTCCTTACTCTTGACGGTCTCGCCGTTGTAGGTCAGAAAACCGCGCCGGCCGGTGTTTCGATCCCACCATTCCGGCTCCTCCCTGGCCCCGATTGGCGACAACGAGGTGGCGTAGACGGTTCTGAACAAGGTCCAGTTTTCGGCGAATTTTGGATCCTTGCTCAGGTCCCTGACGATGTCGACGAGCTGAGCAATCTCCTGACCTTGATTGATCCACGGGGCCACCTGCGGTGTCTTCCCGGTCGCCTGCCCGATCACCGAGAGCCCCAGGGCATGAAATGTGTTGACCGCAATCCGGTCCGCGCCAGAGACCGACTGACCGAGAAACTGAACAATTCGTTCGGCGAGCTCATCGGCGGCGTCGCGGTTAAACGCCAGCAGCAGAACCTGGTCCGGGGAATACTGACCGGACTTGATGGCGTAACCGGCCTTGGCCACGAGCACGGACGTCTTGCCGGATCCGGCCGCCGCCACCGTGAGCACGTTGTCGTCCATGGTCACCACGGCACGGCGCTGCTC
>JBATKC010000357.1:0-2189 GCA_049669065.1 Gammaproteobacteria bacterium | reverse complement strand
GGTACAGACGGTCCGGCAGCGCGCGGTCAGGGACAAAAGCGGCTCCGGTCCGCCGCTGGCCGCCAGGGCGCGCAGCAGATCCAGCGACAGCACATTGGTCGTGCCTTCCCAGATCGGCAGCACCTGTGCATCGCGCAGTAGCATCGGCAGACCGGTGTCTTCCACATAACCGGCGCCGCCAAAACTCTCGATCACCTCGCTGGTTACTGCCACTGCCTCGCGACCGGTGGTCAGCTTGGTCAGAGACGTCAGCAACCGCAGCTCTGCCGCCGCCAACTCGCTCATCTCGCCATGTTCGCGGCGGCCGATGAGGTCCACCAGATAAAAACACAGGTGGAACGCCGACTCGGTGCGTGCCTGCAGCCAGGCGAGCGTGTCCAGATGCAGCGGCTGCTGGCTCAGCGTCTTGCCGAAGGCGATGCGCCGCCTGGCGTAATCGCGCGCCAGCGCCATACCGCGCCGCATGGTGGCGATGGCGCAGACGCTGTTCCATGTACGCGTCATCTCCAGCATCGGCACGATATCGCGCACGCCATTGGCGGTAGTGCCGACCAGGCGTGCCGGACAGTCGTGCAGCAACAGTTCCGCGGTCGGAACTTTGCGCGTGCCGAGCTTGTCCTTGAGACGGCAGACTTCGATCCCGTTCAGCCGGCCGCTGGCGTCGCGGGTCTCCAGATAGAACAGCGCAAGGCCGCGTCCGCCCGGCGGATTGCCCTCGGGCCGGGCCAGCGTAAGTGCCATCTCCGATGTGGCAGCCGAGGTAAACCACTTGCGGCCATTCAGGCGCCAGCCGCCGTCACTGTCGCGGGTCGCCCGGGTCTCGGACGCGCCGACATCGGAGCCGCCGGTCGCTTCGGTCATCCACTGCCCGCTGGTCCAGGCGACGGCCGGATCGCGGCTGGTCAGCCGCGGCACCGCATGCTCGATCAGCGCCTTGTTATCCGAGTCGAGCAGCGTACGGGCTGCGCCGTCGGTCATCGCCAGCGGACAGGTGTAGACGTCGGAAGACGAATGGAACAGATAGACCAGGGCAAACTGCAGGCTGCGTGACAACGGTCCCCATTGCTGCTCGTAGGCGGTCGCGATCAGCCCCGCCTCCGCCGCGACCACCGCTGCGCGCTGCCACAACGGGGAAAGTTCGATATGGTCGACACGCTGACCCCAGGCGTCCCACCCGGTGAGGACCGGATCGTTGCGCCGATCCTCCAGCTGCATCCGATACAGACTGCCGCCCGCCAGTTCACCCATCTCCCGCAGCTGCGGCCGGACGCGGTCCATGGCATCGCCAAAGCGGCGCCTGAGAAGCGAGCGCAGCATGCGGTCGTCGTCGAATTGATTGCCAAGCTGTGGCGCAGCCTGGCAGAACAGGTCCGGCGTCCCGGTCATCAGATTCCGAGCTTGTTCAGCGCATCCATGATCCGACCCAGGGTCATGGTCAGGGTGGGATGAGTGGATTCGAACCGGTCGATGTACTCGGCCAACGGCTCGGTGATCCCCTGCTCATCGCCGCCTGGCGGCGTCTCCTCAGCGGCAAGGACACGGCCGATACGAGTCTGCAGACCAGCCAGCGCCTCGATTTCTTCTGGATCAAGCGCGTCGTCCTGCTCCAGTTCCCGAGCCAGTTCACCCAGTAATTTTTCCAGTTCTCTCTTCGGCATCATTCGCTCCAGGACGCTTGCGCATCGATCACTGCTGCGCCCGCCGCGCGGGCAACGCGGGGCAGATCTCCGCTCAGGCCCATGGCCCGACGGATCAACTCATGCTTCAGCATCGCCGCGTCGTTGACGAGGGTCAATCCCATGCGGCGCGCCACGCCGACCAGCTCGTGCCGGTCGAGAAATAGTCGACCGATGGCATCGATGCCAGCGGACGCAAGCAGATTCTCCCCCTTGCGCCAGCGCGCGTAACGTCGCAGCGGCTGCTGCTCCCCGGGATCCCGGCCCGCAGCGATCGCCTCCAGCACCACCTCGGCCAGCGCCGCGGCATCGAGAAAACCGAGATTGACCCCCTGGCCGGCCAACGGATGCACCGTATGCGCGGCGTCACCAGCCAGCGCGAAGCGTGTCGTGGTGTATGCCTGGGCGTGTTGCAGACGCAACGGAAAGCTGGCGCGCCGACCGCTGTCCACGACCCCGCCCAACACGCCGTCACTGGCATCGGCGACCCGCCGCCGGAACGCGACAGCATCG
>JBATKC010000356.1:0-11753 GCA_049669065.1 Gammaproteobacteria bacterium | reverse complement strand
GTCGTGGCCAGACCGGCGCCACTGAGTACGAGCGAGAGCAGAGCCGGGATATACATGGGTAACCTGATCGACACGCGAAAGCGACGGACGGTGGATTATATTAGCGGTGACGTCGAGAATGAGAAATTCGCGGCGACAACGCCTGGGGGGATGATGGAGATTGGCCCGATCCGACTGGAGAAGCTGGTGGGCGTCATCGTGCTGGCGCTGCTCGCCATCGGCTGTCTGAATGTGCTGCTGCCGTTTCTGGCGCCGGTCCTGTGGGCGCTGATCCTGGTGTTGACCACCTGGCCGGTGTTTGTGCGGATCCGTGGCTGGCTCAGGGGTCGCAGGACGCTGGCTGCCGCCATCATGACGCTGCTGCTGATCTCGACCCTGCTGGTCCCGCTGCTGGTGCTGGCCGGCGGGCTGGTCGATGACGTCGCCGTTTTCGTACAGCGCGTCCGCGAATATGTGGCCGAAGGGGTGCCGCCGGCGCCCGAGTGGCTGGCCGGTCTGCCGCTGGTGGGCCAGTATCTGGCCAACGTATGGACCGGACTGGTCGAGGGCACGATATCAATCGGTCAGTACATCCCTCGCGTGATCAAGCCCCTGGGCAACGGGCTGGTCGCCGCGGGCGTCGGGATCGGTCAGGGCATCTTCGATCTCAGCATGGGCTTGCTGGTCGCGTTCTTTATGTACCGGGATGGAGAAGCCGCCGGACAGGCGTTCCGCCGTCTGGCCAGACGGGTCGGCGGCGAACGCTCGACGGGCCTGCTGCAGGTGGCTCAGGGCACGATGAAAGGCGTGGTCTATGGCATCGTAGGCACCGCGTTTGCCCAGGGGCTGCTGACCGCGATCGGGCTCGCCATCACCGGCGTGCCGGCGGCCATTTTTCTCGGTGTCGTCGCCGGCTTTGCATCGATGATCCCGGGCGGCGCCGGGCTGGTCTGGATCCCGGCGACGATCTGGCTGTTTTCTCAGGGCGACACTGTCTGGGGTGTGTTCCTGCTGGTGTGGGGCGCGGCCATCGTCGGGACCGCCGACAACATCCTCAAGCCGATGTTTATCAGTCGCGGCAGCGCGCTGCCGTTTATCCTGGTGCTGCTGGGTGTCGTCGGTGGCTTGATCGCGTTTGGCGTGCTGGGTGTATTCCTCGGGCCGACCTTGCTGGCGGTGGGATATTCGCTGCTCGGTGAGTGGACCCGGGCTCATGCCGATGAGCTCGGTGCCGGGGATCCGGAGACGGAGCATGCGAGCGATACTTCGTAACTTGATGCCTCGCAGATTGGTCTGGTGGGTTCTGCAACAGGGCGAGACGAATGATGCATACGCAAAAGCAAAACGATCTGACCAGCAACGTCATGGAGATGGTGATCCGTGTGGGTCTGGTGATCGGCCTGGTGTTGTGGTGCTACGACATCGTCAAACCGTTTATCGGCATGATCATTTGGGGCGTGATTATCGCGGTGGCATTGAATCCCGTGTACGAGCGGTTCTACGCTCTGCTCGGCGGTCGCCGCGGTCTGGCCGTGACCCTGTTTACCGTCGCGATGCTGGTCTTGCTCATCATCCCGGTGGTGTTGCTCGCGGACACGGTGGTGCAGGGAGCGGTGCAGCTCGGGACCGCCCTGCGTGATGGCACCATCCAGATTCCGGAGCCGCCGGCCAGTGTCGCGGGCTGGCCTATTATCGGTGAGCGGCTGGACACCTTCTGGCGTCTGGCGTCCGAGAATCTGGAGGAGGCGCTGGCTCAGGTGCGCCCGCAGATCGCCGCGTTGAGCAGATGGCTGCTGTCAGCGGCCGCCGGTGCTGGTCTGGGGGTGCTGACGTTTTTTGCCGCCATCATCATCGCCGGCGTGTTGATGGGGAAAGCCGCCAGTGGGCAACGGGCCGCTCATGCACTGTTCACCCGATTGATCGGCGAGCGCGGTGAGGAGATCGTGGACCTGGCAGAGTCAACGGTGCGCAGCGTGGCTACCGGCATCCTCGGCGTGGCCTTGATCCAGTCACTGCTGGCCGGGCTCGGGTTCCTCGCGGTCGGAATCCCTGGTGCGGGTCTGCTGGCCCTGATCTGTCTGTTTCTGGCGATCATCCAGGTGGGTCCGCTGCTGGTACTGATCGGGGCGGTGATCTACGTATTCCAGACGGCTGCGACGACGACCGCCGTGATCTTCACCATCTGGTGCGTATTCGTGGGGACCATTGACAATGTCCTCAAGCCGCTGCTGCTGGGCCGGGGCGTCAAAGTGCCGATGCTGGTGATCTTCCTCGGCGCGATCGGCGGATTCCTGTCGATGGGGATCATCGGCTTGTTCGTCGGCTCCATCGTGATGGTGCTGGGCTACACGCTGCTGATGTTGTGGATGGAGACGACGGTCCCCGGGATCGAGGTAGAGAAGACCGGATGAGTCGGATCGGGCCGTCGGCGCGGCGCGGTCACCATGAGGATCGCCGCGGGAAGCCGGGCGCAATGATCAGGGTGCCGGGTTCCAGCCGCCGCCCAGGGCTTTGTAGAGCTCGACGATCGCGTTCAGATAGCGCTGTAATGTCTGTGACTGATCCAGCTCGGCATTAAAGCGTGTCCGTTCGGAGTCCAGCACTTCCAGATAATCGACCACGCCACCGTCGTAGCGGGCCTGGGATAGCCGTGCTGCGTTGCGCGCAGCGACCACCCGGCGCTGCTGTGACATCATCTCGTCACGATAGGTGCGCACGGCCACAAGTGCGTCCTCCACCTCGCGGAATGCCTGTTGCACCGTGGCTTCGTAATTCAGCAGCAGCTGCTCGGTGCGCGCGCGTTCGATCTCGACGTTGGCCTTGAGCTGGCCGGAGTTGAAGATCGGCGCAAAGATGTTGGCATCGATACTCCAGGTGCCGGCATCACTGGAGTTCAGGTCCGACAGATTGGTGCTCTCGACGCCAGCGAAACCGGTCAGCGACAGCGAGGGGAACCGCAGTGCCTCGGCCGCGCCGATGCGTGCGGTCTGGGCGGCGAGCTGCGCCTCGGTGCTGGCTACATCGGGACGACGCTGCAACAACGCCGAGGGCAAACCTGCCGGGATCTGAGGCGGGAAGGTCTGCTGGTCGAGCGGCAGGCCTCGGGTGATAGGTCCCGGGTTGCGGCCAAGCAGGATGCGCAGCGCGTTCTCGGTCTGGATCACGGAGCGCTCGAAGACGGAGATCGCGACTTCGGCGACCGCCACCTCGATCTCGGCCTGATTGACGTCCAGCTCCGGCACCGTGCCCTTGTCGAATCGGGCCTGGACGATCCTGAGGCCCTCCTGGCGGGTCGCGAGCGTGTCCCGGGAGATCTTCAATCGCTCGTCGAAGTCACGTAGCTGCAGATAGAAGCTGGCCACGTTCGCCACCAGCGAGATGGTGACATTGCGATAGGCCTCTTCCGTGGACAGCAGCTCGGCCCGGGCCGCTTCGGTGGAACGTCTGAGCCGTCCCCAGAGATCCACCTCGAAGGACAGATCGGCGCCCAACAGGAAGTTATTGTCCGTATCGGCGCCCGGGAAGATCTCGCGGCTCTGACGCCCGCGACCCGCCCGGCCGATGCCGTCGATAAACGGGAACTGGTCGGCGCGCACGAACCCGAGCGTCGCCCGCGCTTCGGCGATCCGCGCCAGGGCGATCCCAAGATCCTCGTTCTCTTCCAGCGCGGTCTTGATCAGGGCCTGGAGTTGTTCGTCTTCGAACAGGTCCCACCACGCCATATTGGCCAGGGACTCACCGGACGGGACTGGCTCGATGTACTCCACTGGTACATCGAGATCCGGTCGCTCGTAGTCCGGACCCAGCGTACAGCCGCCCATCAGGGCCACGGCCGAAACCGCCAGGATGGACCGCCGCATCTCAGCCGCCCCCCGCCGGCGTGGGGATGGATCCCGCGGCTGCGTTCGGACCATCGTTGCGCGCGATGTAACGCTCGACGAACACGTAGAGCGCCGGCACCAGCAGCACGCCGACCACGGTCGCCACCAGCATGCCGCTGAACACAGTCATGCCCATCACGAGACGGGCCTCGGCGCCTGCGCCGCTGGCGACGAGTAGCGGCAGAACGCCCAGAATGAAGGAGAACGCGGTCATCAGGATGGGGCGGAAGCGCAGTCGGGCTGCCTCCTTGGCCGCCTCGACCGGGCTCTTGCCCTTTTCGGACTCCATTTTCGCGAACTCAACGATCAGGATGGCGTTCTTGGCGGACAGCCCGATCAGCATGACCAGCCCGATTTGAGCGAACACGTTGTTGACATAGCTCTCGTCGAACAGGCGCGCGAGGAACAGTCCGCCGATGGCGCCGAACACCGCGATCGGAACTCCGAGGAGCACCGATGTCGGCAGGGACCAGCTTTCGTACTGGGCGGACAGGATCAGATACACAAAGACCAGCGCCATGACGAAGACGATCGCGCCGGAGCCTTCGGCGGCCTTTTCCTGGTAGGACATGTCCGCCCACGCATAGCTCATGTCACTCGGGAGAATTTCCGCTGCGACCTCCTCGAGGGCGGCGAGTGCCTGAGCCGAGCTGTAGCCGGGCGCCGCCGCGCCCGTGACTTTGGCGGCTCGAAACAGATTGAACCGATTCGTGAACTCCGGCCCGGACGTGCGACTTATCTCGACCAGCGTCGCAAGCGGCACCGACTCGCCTTCGTTGTTGCGCACATAAAAGCTGTTGATGCCATCGATGCTGGCCCGGTACTCCGGTTCGGCCTGGACATAGACCTTGTAGAGACGACCGAAGCGGTTGAAGTCGTTGACGTAGGCGCCACCCAGGAACGCACCGACAGAAGTGTTGACGTCAGCGAGCGGGACGCCCAGCTTCAGCGCCTTCGCGTCATCAATAGTCAGAAGGATCTGCGGCGAGTTGGGCCGGAACATCGTAATCGCGCTCTCGATCTCCGGCCGCGCAGTGGCAGCCTGAATGACCTCGGCCGTTTCCGCCGCCAGATACTCCGGCGGATTGCCGCCCCGGTCCTGGAGCATCATCGTGAACCCGGAGCCGGTGCCCAGCCCCGGGATGGCGGGCGGGCCGAAAGCGAAGGCCATCCCCGCTGTGATTCGGGTCGCGAAATCCGCATTCAAACGCCGTACGATTTCGCGCGCGTGGTTCTCAGGGTCGGGCCGCTCGTCCCAGTCCTTGAGCTGCAAGAACACAGCCCCGCCGTTCGGCTGCAACGTGCTCGACAAGAGGTTGTAGCCGGAGACGACGGTCGAGTTCTGGATCTCGTCGTAGCCGGCGATGATTGCCTCGACTTCGGCCATCGTGGCATCGGTGCGTTGCAGCGAGGTGCCGTCCGGCATCACGAGACCTGCGAGCACGTAGCCCTGGTCTTCCTCTGGCACGAAACCGGTCGGGACGAGCCTGAAGAGCAGAACGATGCCGACGACGATCGCGACGAGCAGCAGACCGGCGCGGTAGAGTCGGGTCAGGAAAAAGTCGACCAGCACCATGAAACGGTCGGTCGTCGCATCAAGGGCGCGATTGAAGCGCCGGAAGAAACCGTCGAGGAAGCTTTTCTTCTGCTCGCTGGGGGGCTGCAGGAGCGATGAGGCCAGGGCCGGGCTCAGCGTCAGCGCGTTGATAGAGGATATGGCTACCGAGATTGCGATGGTGATCGCGAACTGCTGGTACAGGCGGCCGGTGATGCCGCCCATGGCGGCGACGGGCACGAATACGGCGATAAGAGACAGCGACGTCGCAACGATCGGCCCGGACACCTCGCGCATGGCCTCGATCGTCGCATCCCGGGCGGACATGCCCCGCTCCATCTTGTACGCTACCGCCTCCACGACGACGATGGCGTCGTCCACGACGATGCCGATCGCGAGCACCAGCCCGAGCAGCGATAGTGTGTTGATCGAAAAGCCGAGTAGTGGGAATACCATGAAAGTGCCGATCAACGACACCGGGACGGTCAGCGTCGGTATGAGTGTCGAACGGACGTTCTGAAGGAACAGGTAGACAACCAGGATGACGAGCGCGACCGCCTGGAACAGCGTGATCACGATCTCCCGGATGCCGGCCGTGATGGGCTTCGTCGTGTCGAGCGAGACGACGTACTCGATGTCGTCCGGAAAGCGCTGCTCCACCCGTTCCAGGGCCGCGAAGACGCCCTCGGCCACTTCCAGGCCGTTGGCGTCGGGCAGCTGGTAGACCCACATGATCGCCGAGGGCTGCCCGTCGAGCCGCACATTATAGAGGTAGCTCTGAGTGCCGAGCTCGATTTGCGCGACGTCTTTCAGGAGCACCTGGGAGCCGTCGGGATCGGCCCGCAGGACGACGTTCCCGAACTCCTCCGGGCTCTGAAAGCGGCCGCCAGTCTGGACCGTGTACGTGAATTCTGTGCCACGGGGTGCCGGCTCGCCCCCGATCTGACCCGCCGGGACGAGCACGTTCTGTTCTCCAATGGCCCGGGTGATGTCGGGAATGGTCAGATTCAGTTTCGAGAGCTGGTCCGGCTTTACCCAGACGCGCATGGCGTACTCGCTGCTGCTGCCGCCAAGTACTTCCGCGAGCCCGACGCCGCGGATTCGGGCCAGCTCGTCGATGATGTTGATCGTGGCGTAGTTGGTGAGGAACTGCTCGTCGTATGTGCGGTTAGGGGATACCAGTGAGATGACCAGCAGCGGGAAGGAAAGCTTCTTTTTCACCGGCACGCCGAGTCGAGTGACCTCCTCGGGCAGGCTCGCGCTCGCTTCGGAGACGCGGTTCTGGGTCAGCACGTTGGCCATGTCCAGATCCGTGCCGACCTCGAAGGAGACGTCCAGCGACATTCTGCCGTCACTGGAGTTGGTCGAGGTCATGTAAATCATGTCCTCGACGCCGTTGACTTTCTGCTCGATCGGCGTGGCCACCGATTGCTCGACGTCGGTGGCGTTGGCGCCCGTGTAGGTCCCCGAAACCGAGACCATAGGCGGCGTGATCTCCGGATACTGGGCGATAGGCAACCGGCCGAGTGCGACGAGGCCCACGATCACGATGATAATCGCGAGAACCATCGCCACGATGGGCCGGCGAACGAAAAACTCGGCCAAGATTCAGCCCTCTTCTTTCTCTGCGGCGCTCGGCTCGAGGCTCGCCAAATCGACCACCGTCGGATTCACTACCGCGCCGTTCCTGAGCCGCAGCAGCCCTTCGATGGCCACCCGCTCGCCGGCCTCGAGGCCTTCCTCGATAATTCGGAGGTTGTCGACTTCGGGGCCGAGCTGAACCGTGCGAATCTCGATGACGTTGTCATCCCCGACCACAAACACCCGGAAAATACCTTGTAGCTCGCTTACAGCCCGCGTCGGAACCATGATCGCGCTTTCCCGGCTTTCGACGACGCCCCGAACCCGGGCGAACTGGCCGGCCAGTACAATGCGGTTCGGATTGTCGAAGTCTGCCTCCATCGTGAACGTGCCGGTGGTCGGGTTGATGGCAGCGTCGTAGGCGACAATCTGGCCCGTGTGCGGATGCAGGGAGCCGTCCGCGAGGAAGAGTTGCAGCCTGTCTTCTTCACGTTCAACCGGGTTGGTGGCCTCGGGCCCGCGCTGTTCCCGCAGCGCGAAGTACTCCCGCGCCATGCGGAGATAGTCCCGCTCGTTGATCGAGAAGCGCACCCGGATCGGATTGTTGCGGGAGACGAAGTTGAGGACCACGGGGTTGGGCTCGGCGCCGACGAACTCGCCGACCTTCGCCTTCGAGATGCCGATCGAACCGTCGATCGGCGAGTGGATGCGCGTGTAGCTGAGCTCGATTTCGGCCTGGTCGAGCTGGGCATCCGCCGCCTGGAGGTTGCCGATGGCCGCCTCGTAGCGGGCCTGGGCGCCGTCAAGGTCCTGCTCGCTGACCGCCTTCATCTCGGCCAGCGGGCGGATGCGGTCGAGGTCGGCCCTGGCGTTGGCCAGCAGCGTCCGGGCCTCGGCGACCCGGCCCTCGGCTTCGACGACCTTGGCCCGGAACGGGTCTTCGTCGATGGTGTAGAGCAACTGGCCCTTGGTGACCGGCCGCCCTTCCAGGAATTCGATACTCTCCAGGAAGCCCTGGACCCGGGCCCGGATCGGGATGTCGACCGAGCCGCGGGTCTGGCCGACCAGATCGAGCGTAATGTCGGCGTCCTGGGCGACGGCTTCCACGACCTTGATGTTCAGGGGCGGCGGGGCAGGGGGCTCGGACGGTGAGCAAGCCGCCAGCATGGCGCTGAAAACCACGATCATCGGCGTCCAAAGCACGCCGGCTCGGAGACCCGACCCCGGGATCCTCTTCTGCGTCATGATGTTTGCTGCCCCTCCCCTGCGGACCGATAGCCTAACGTCTGACCCCGAACCGGGTCTACCACAATCGACCGGCGCCGGTTGCGCGGCGCACCAGAGTCCTTGAGAACCGGGCCACTTTCGCCGGGCCTCGTCCGTCCGGGGCCGGTCGATGCGTGGGCTCACGCGGTGAATCGCCTATACTCCGACGTCCCCGTGCCGGCGCCATGCCGGCAGGAAACCCGGCCGGCGCCGGGAGCAGACAGCACGCAAGCAACGTCGATGCCATGAATCCAGATCATCCATCTCATCGTCCCCGGTCGCCCGCCGGGATCGGCAGACTCTTCATCGGCCTGCTTGCGATCCTGTGCTGCCCGCCGCAAGCGGCCGCCGATCGCGCTCTCGAGAGGCTGAAACAGACCAGCACCGCGGTGGAAGAGCTGGCGCAGCAGGTCAATCCGGCCGTGGTGGAGGTCGTCGTCAGCGGCTACGAGGTCTCATCTGCTGGCAGGCGGTCCCGTGCCCTGACCCGCACCCGTTCCTCCGGGTCCGGCGTCATCGTCGATCCGGCCGGCTATATCGTGACCAACGCCCATGTCGTGGAGGGCGGACAGGACATCCAGGTCCTGTTGACCCCGGCCGCATCCCTGCCTGGGCAACGATCGGTGTTGAAGGCAGGCGGTCCGGTGCTGCCCGCTGAATTGATCGGGCTCGACCCGGAGACGGATCTGGCCGTGCTCAGAATCGAGGCCGGCGACTCCCCGCACGACTACCCGTATCTGGGCTTCGGCGACTCCGAAGCGCTGCGGCCCGGACGGCTGGTGTTTGCTTTCGGCAGCCCCCTGGGTCTTGAGAATTCCGTTTCCATGGGCGTGGTCAGCGCCGTGGCCAGGCAGCTCGAACCGGACTCGCCGATGATCTATATCCAGACCGACGCGGCCATTAACCCCGGCAACAGCGGCGGCCCGCTGGTGGATCTCGAGGGCCGGATGGTCGGCATCAACACCATGATCTTCAGTCAGTCCGGCGGCAACGAGGGTATCGGTTTTGCGGCGCCCAGCAATATCGTCGCCACGGTCTATCGCCGAATCCGAGCAGAGGGGCGGGTGCGGCGGGGCATGATCGGCACGGCGGCGCAGACCCTGACGCCACAGCTGGCCGCCGGCCTGGGCCTGCCGGTGCAACGAGGCGTGATCCTGGCAGACGTCTTCCCCGGCGGTCCGGCGGCCAAAGCCGGACTGCGGGTCGGGGATCTGATCGAGACCCTGGACGGCAAGCCGATGGAGAACGCCCGACAATTCGAGGTCAATCTCTATCTCAAGGACATCGGCAGCACGGTGACGGTAGGTTCGGTCCGCGACGGGCAGCCGTCCACCACGCGGATCACCGTGGTCGAGCGGCCGGATCCGGCCATGATGTTCGCCGAGCTGCCTGACCTGAAGCGAAGTCTGATCCCTGAACTGGGCGTGGTCGCCGTATCGTTGAGCGAGGAGATGATCGACGCCTTGCCGCCGCTGCGTGGCACCACCGGTGTGCTGGTGGTGGCCGAGTCGCGCGACGCGACCAGCGGCGAGAGTCCGTTGCGCAGCGGTGACATCATCTATTCGCTCAATACCAGCCGGCTGGCAAGCGTCGACGACATACGCGCGCTGATCGCCACCATCGATCCAGGCGCGCCGCTGGTGTTCCAGGTGCAGCGCCAGAACCGCCTGCGTTATCTGCTGGGTACGCGGCCCTGAGGCGGGTCCGGCTGTCGATGCAGCGCCATGGCCATCGCTTTGCCGGCCACCAGCGCTAGAATGCCCGCTATGTCCGACGCCGACCTGCAAACCGCCAGCGCGGTCCTGATGATCCGCCCGACGGCGTTCCATTCCAACCCGCAGACGGCGGCGTCCAATGCCTTCCAGCGGGCGCCGGACGCGGTCGACAACGCGCTGGAACAGCAGGCAGCGGCGGTGCAGTTCGAACACCTGACTGCGGCTCTGCGGGCCGCCGGTATCGAGGTCGTCACCGAAGTCGATACGACTGATCCGCCGACTCCGGATTCGATTTTCCCCAACAACTGGATCAGCTGTCACGCGGACGGCCGCGTCGTGTTGTTCCCGATGATGGCGCCAAACCGGCGGCTCGAGCGGCGGCTGGATATCGTCGAGCGCCTGAGTTCCGTGCATGGCTTCCGGATCAGTGAAGTCGTCGACCTCAGCGGCTGGGAGGCCAAGAACAAATTTCTCGAGGGCACTGGCAGCATGGCGCTGGATCGGGCGGCCCGGGTCGCCTATGCCTGTCTGTCGCCACGCACCGACCTCGAGGTGCTGATAGATTTTTGCCATCGCATGGATTTCGAGCCGCTGCCGTTTCTGGCGACGGATCGGGCCGGGATGCCGATCTATCACACCAACGTAATGATGACCCTTGGTCCAGGCTATGCAGTGATCTGCGATGACACGATCGCGGATCCGGACCAGCGCGCTTCGGTGCTGAAGCGATTGCGGGCGAGCGGCCGCGAGATTGTCTCCATCACGCATGAGCAGATGGGCAGCTTTGCCGGCAACATGCTCGAGCTGCGGTCGCAGGAGGGTAAGCGGGTGCTGGCCATGTCGCGGCGGGCCGAGGCGTGTCTGGAGCCCTCCCAGCGCGCAACCCTGATGCGTCACGCGCAAATCCTGACCGCGGCCATCGACGATATCGAGGACAGTGCCGGCGGCGGCGTGCGCTGTATGCTGGCCGAGATCTTTCTGCCCCGACTCTAGTCGGCTTACTCGGTATCGAGGTCGGTGTCGGTATCGGTGCCGGTTTCGAGCTGGTCGAGAAACTCCACCGCCCGGCGCAGATGCGGGATGACGATAGTGCCGCCGACCACCAGACCGATGCTCATCGCCTCCACGATCTCCTCCCGCGAGGAGCCCGCGGTCATCGCCTCGGCCAGGTGATAACGGACACAGTCGTCGCAACGCAGCACCAGCGAGGCGACCAGACCCAGCAGTTCGCGCACGGGTCGGTCTAGCTGGCCGTCGCCGCTGTAGGCCAGCGAGTCCACCGAGAAGATTCGTTTGATGACCCGGTTGTCGAGTTCGAGGATGCGCGCATTCATGCGCTCCCGGTAGTGCTGGAATTGCCTTATCTGGTCGCTCATCGATGTCCTCTCCGGTTTGTGTATTCCGGTCTGCTGACCGGGACTATTCGCATACTATTCATTAGACTGTCATCCATCGGTCGATATTGTGGCAAGCCACGGCGTCTGCCAAACGTCTTCATCAGTCGAATGTTTTTATCGATACGGATTAGCCAGCTGTGAGTCAGGTATGAGCAACACGGACCGGATCCTCATGTGTCCGCCGGATTTCTTTTCGGTGGACTATGTCATCAACCCCTGGATGGACGGCAACACCGGTTCGCCGGATCTGCAGCTGGCGCGGGAGCAATGGGACAACCTCAGGCAACGCATTTCCCGGGTGGCCGATGTGGTCACGATGGACCCGCAACCGCGTCTGCCGGACATGGTATTTACAGCGAATGCGGGCGCGGTCTACGGC
>JBATKC010000355.1:0-7820 GCA_049669065.1 Gammaproteobacteria bacterium | reverse complement strand
ATCTACGATCGGGAAAACGACGAGGTACTCTACGGCAGGGTACCGGCAGGATCGGTCGTCGTATCCGGCACGCTCCCCTCTGAGGATGGGCGTTACAGCCTGTATTGCGCGGTGATCGTCAAACGGGTCGACGAGAAGACCCGGGCCAAGGTGGGGATCAACGAACTCCTGCGGGCGGCCCGCTAGAGTCAGATCTCCTTGTCCAGCGCCTTGGTCTTGACGTGGCGGACGTCCTTGCCCTGGACGATAAAGACCACGTATTTGGCGATGTTCTTGGCGTGATCCCCGATCCGTTCCAGCGCCTTGATGACGATCACCAGATCGGCCGCCACCTCGATCAGATCCGGGGCTGCGACCAGGGTCGAGTGGATGTTGCGCAGGGCGATCTTGTATTCGGCGTCAAGCCGGGCGTCGGCCTTGGCCGCCTCGACCGCCCTCTCCTCATCGGCATCATCCAGCGCCTCCACCGCATCCCGCAGCAGGCTGGCGGCCAGCCCACCCATGTTGCCGACCGACTCCTTGCAGGCCTGGGCGATGTCGGTGCCGTCGTCTAAGTGACGCCGGGCGATCTTGGCGATCTTCTTGGCCTCGTCTCCGCAGCGCTCCAGATCGGTGATCGTCCGGGAATAGGACAGGACGACGCGCAGGTCCGCGCCCATGGGCTGGCGTTTGGCGAGCAGATTGAAGATCAGCTCTTCGCCCTGGGTGTCGTATTGATTGACCGTCTCCTCGCGCTCCATGACCAGGCCCACGGCATCGCGGTTCAGGTCGCAGACGGCGCTCGCGGCCTGGCCGATCTGGTCCACGACCAGCCCCCCCATCTCCAGCACCAGGGTGCGAAGCTGTTCCATCTCGGCATCGAAGGACCTGACGGTGTGGCCTTCGGTGTACTGGGAAATATGATCTGACATCTCAAGACTCCCCGATTTTGAGTCCCTTTAACCCGGGACGGTCAGCCGAAACGGCCGGTGATGTAGTCCTCGGTCAGCTTGTGCTGGGGATTGGTAAAGACCTTGTCGGTCTCGTCCACCTCCACCAGGTAACCCAGATGGAAATAGGCGGTCCGCTGGGACACGCGGGCGGCCTGCTGCATCGAGTGAGTCACAATACAGATCGTGTAGTTCTCCCGCAGCTCGTCGATGAGATCCTCGATCCTCGCCGTGGCGATGGGATCCAGCGCCGAACAGGGCTCGTCCATCAAGATGACCTCGGGTGACACGGCGATGGCGCGGGCGATGCACAGACGCTGCTGCTGACCGCCCGAAAGCCCCGTCCCGGGCTGATCCATGCGATCCTTGACCTCGTTCAGCAGCCCCGCTCTCTCGAGACTGGTGTGGACGATCTCGTCCAGCTCCACCTTGTCCTTGGCCAGGCCGTGGATCCGCGGACCGTAGGCGATGTTCTCATAGATGGTCTTCGGGAACGGATTGGGTTTCTGAAACACCATCCCGACCCGGGCCCGGAGCGGGACCACGTCCTGATTCGGGTCATAAATATCGGTGCCGTCCAGATCGATATTCCCCGCGACCCGGCAGATGTCGATGGTGTCGTTCATCCGGTTGAGGCAGCGCAGAAACGTCGACTTGCCGCAGCCCGAGGGACCGATCATGGAGATCACCTGATTGCGGCCGATATCCAGGTTGACGTCGAAGATGGCCTGCTTGTCGCCGTAGAACACGTTGACGCCGCGGCAAGTCATGACCGCATCGGGATGGCTGACATCGCCGACGGTCGTCTCCGGGACTTCGGAGGTGCGTTCGGCGCTCATGGCAACCGATGCCGCCTCCCGCGGAACACTCGCCGCGGTGGGTCTCCGGTCTGTCGGGGGAGTCTCTTGGGTCACGGTCTCAATGTCCATGGTCTCGTTCTTCCGCATATTACATCCACAATTACCACCTGCGCTCGAATTTCCGGCGCAGGAAGATGGCGAACAGGTTCATCATCACGAGGAAACCCAGCAGCACCATGATGGCGGCAGAGGTGCGTTCGACAAACGCGCGCTCGGGTGCGTCGGCCCAGAGGAAGATCTGCACCGGCAGGGCGGTCGAAGGATCGAAGAAGCCCTGGGGTACGTCGACGATAAAGGCGATCATGCCGATCATCAGCAATGGCGCCGTCTCGCCCAGGGCCTGGGCCATACCGATGATGGTCCCGGTCAGCATGCCGGGCATGGCCAGGGGCACCACGTGGTGGAAAGTTGTCTGGACTTTGGACGCCCCCATTCCCAGCGCCGCCTCGCGGATCGACGGCGGCACGGATTTGAGCGCCGCCCGGCTGGAGATGATGATGGTGGGCAAAGTCATCAGGGTCAGCACCAGCCCGCCCACCACCGGCGCGGATCGGGGCAGACCGAAAAACTGCAGGAAGACCGCCAGACCGAGCAGACCGAACACGATGGACGGTACCGCCGCCAGGTTGTTGATATTGATCTCGATCAGGTCGGTAAACCGGTTCTTGGGCGCGAACTCTTCGAGATACACGGCTGCCCCGACGCCGATAGGGAACGACAGGGCCAGGGTCACCACCAGCATGTAGAAAGACCCTTTCATGGCGCCCCAGATCCCGGCCAGCTCCGGGTCCCGGGAGTCGCCGTGGGTGAAGAAGGCCGTGTTGAACTTCATTTCCACACGGCCTCGATCCTCCAGCGTATCGAGCCAGGCGATCTGCATGTCCGACAGACGCCGGTCCGTTTCCTGCACGCTGCGCGAGATCTTGCCCTTCGTCAGCATGTCCGCGTCGGCGCTGGCCAGCAGCGTGACGCGGGCCGTCTGGCCGATCAGCCCGGGATCGGTCAGCACCATCCTCTGCAGCTGGAAAGGGGCGCTGTTGCTCACCAGGGCCCCCAGGGCGCGCCGGTCCGACCGTCCCGTCGCGCCGGGAAAGAGATACAGCAGCGACTCCCGGATCAGGGTGTTGTAGTTGGCCGCCCTGAGCGCTTCCTCGCTGCGCCCGCCCTCCGGGTCGATCACCGCGGGATCGAAGTAGATCTCCAGTTCCACGTAGGTCTGATAGAAAGCCATGTGGCCCTTGCCCACGATATCGGCCAGCAGGAACACCAGAAAACTGATACCCAGGATCACCGAAATCAGCCCGTAGAGCCGGAAGCGGCGCTCGGCGGCATAGCGCTTTTTCAGACTGGCATTGACCCTCGCGTTGGTGATTTCCGCGAGGGTGCGCGTGTCAGCATCTTTCGGCAAAGCGTTACTCATATTGCTCACGGTATTTCTTCACCACCTGCAGGGCGATGACGTTGAGGATCAGGGTGACCACGAACAGCATCAGGCCCAGAGCGAACGCCGCCAGCGTCTTGGGCGTGTCGAATTCCTGATCGCCCACCAGCAGGGTGACGATCTGCACCGTCACGGTGGTGACGGCTTCCAGGGGATTGGCGGTCAGATTGGCCGCCAGTCCCGCCGCCATCACCACGATCATGGTCTCGCCGATGGCGCGGGAAGTGGCCAGCAGCAGGCCGCCGACGATCCCGGGCAGGGCGGCCGGGATGATGACCTGCTTTGTGGTCTCGGACTTGGTGGCGCCCAGGGCGTAGGCACCGTCACGCATGGTCTGGGGCACGGCGTTGATGACATCGTCGGACAGGGACGAGACGAAGGGGATGATCATGACCCCCATCACCAGCCCCGCGGCCAGCGCGCTCTCGGAGGCTACGCTCAATCCCAGACCCTCGCCGAGATTTCGTAGCAGCGGTGCGACCGTCAGGGCGGCGAAGAAGCCGTAGACGACCGTGGGGATGCCGGCCAGGATCTCGAGCAGCGGCTTGGCGACGGTGCGGACCTTGCGCGGCGCATATTCCGCCAGGTAGATCGCCGTCATCAGGCCGATTGGCGCGGCCACTACCATGGCGATCCCGGCGATCAGCAGGGTGCCCGTAAACAGGGGCACGGCGCCGAACGCCCCGGTTCCGCCGACCTGGTCCACCCTCAGCGCGATCTGCGGGCTCCAGTCGAGCCCGAACAGGAATTCGGTGATGGGCACGGACCGGAAGAACCGGATGGATTCGAACAGCACCGACAGCACGATGCCGAGAGTGGTGAAGATGGCGATGGTGGAGCAGCCGATGAGGATCCAGCGGATCACGCCCTCGACCCCGTTCCTGGCACGCATCTCGGGTCGGATCATGCGCCGGGCGAAGAGGAAACCGAACACCGCAAGCGCCGCGGCAAACAGTGTCCGCGTCCACCGGAAACGGCTCTCGAGCCGCTGCCAGTGATCCGCAGCCGCCCGGATCTCGGGGGAGATCTCGCCGCTGACGATATTCCCGGCGACCAGGTTCTTGACATCGTTCATGATCAGGCCCACCCGCTCGGGCGGCTGCGCCTGGATCTCGGCGGGCAGGTCCCGGGTCACCAGCTCCGTCAGGATGGCCGGCTCCATGGACTTCCAGACGAACAGCAGCAGCACCGCGGGCAGACCGACCCAGATGGCCGTGAATAGCCCGTAGTGTCCGGGCAGTGAATGGAGAGACCGAACGCCGCCGTGGGCGGCCGCCACGCTGAAAGCCCGCCGCCGTCCGAGGGCAAACCCCCCCACGCTGAGCAGGATGACGACCAGCAACAAACTCGATGCTGTCACGGAACCCCCCTGACGTGCCCGACCCCCGCCGGGCCGCCCCTGAACGGGACTGTCGTTAGCTTAGGCTAAAAAGTCGGCGGCGGTCGGAGAAACCGCCGCCGCCGGTCTGTAATCGGCCGCAAGCCGGCCGTTGTCGAGTTCGATGCGATGTCTAGTTCGCGGCGAGGCTCAACGGTGCCATGCTCTTGACCGCCTTGGCAAATTCGGCACGCTCGGCCTCCGGCATGGGGATGAGACCCCGATCCGCCAGGTAGCCGTCCGGGCCCCAGGCCTTGTCGGAGGTGAACTCACCCAGATACTCAGCGATTCCCGGGATCACGCCGACGTGGGCCTTCTTGACGTAGAAGTACAGCGGACGCGAGACCGGATAGCTGCCGTTAGCGATGTCGTCGAACGCCGGCGCCACGCCGTCGACCGGATTGCCCTTGACCTTGTCGGCGTTCTGATCGAGGAAGCTGAATCCGAAGACGCCCAGAGCGTTCGGGTTGGCCTGGAGCTTCTGCACGATGAGGTTGTCGTTCTCACCGGCCTCGATGTAGGCGCCATCTTCGCGGATCGTGTGACACACCGACTTGTAGCCATTCTTGTCGGCGCTCTTGAGGTCCTTGATCCATGCGAAGCTCTTGCAGCCGCCTTCCATCGCCAGCTCGACGAAGGCGTCACGGGTGCCGGAGGTCGGCGGCGGGCCGAGGACCTCGATCTTGACGTCGGGGAGACTCGAGTTGACCTGCTTCCAGGTCTTGTACGGGTTCTCGACCAGGCTGTCGACGCCGGTAGCGCTCGGGTTCTTCGGATCCGGCACCTTCTTGGCCAGGGCCATGAAGATGTCCTTGCGCGAGACGTCGAAAGACGGCGCGGACTTGTCATTGGCCAGCACGATGCCGTCGTAACCGATCTTCACCTCGACGATATCCTTGACGCCATTGGTGTTGCACAGCTCGACCTCCGAGGACTTGATGCGGCGCGAGGCATTGGTGATGTCGGGATGTTCGACACCGACGCCGGCGCAGAACAGCTTGAGGCCGCCACCGGAACCGGTGGATTCGATCTTCGGCGTCTTGAAAGAGGTGCTGCGGCCGAAGTTCTCCGCCACCACGGTAGCGAAGGGATAGACCGTCGACGAGCCGACGACAAAGATGTAGTCGCGAGCGGTCTGGGCACCGGCCGAACCGGAGGCCACCATGGCTGCGACGCCCGCCACTGTAAGGATTCGTTTGATCACGTCATATCTCCGTAACTTATTGAAAGATGGTGGTTCTCCAAAGGCCGCATGCTCTTACCGGCCCTTGATGCCCCCACCCATGCGAGCTTTATACGCCGCCTTTGTTACCGAAATGTGTCAGAAGCTGGGGGAAAATCAAGGCGTAGACGGGTCATCGGATTTGCTACCATGGAGTCCGGTTATTGCACTGCAAGGTTCGGGGGGGGGCCGCTGCTCATGGCCATCACGGTTTTCGGGATCGCATCCTGCGACAGCTGCCGCAAGGCACGCCACTGGCTGGACGCCTCGGGGCTGGTCTACCGCTACCATGATCTCCGTCGGGAGGGAGTGCCGGAGAAGGCCCTTCAGGCCTGGGTGACCAGGGCCGGCTGGGAAAAGCTGCTCAACCGGCGCAGCGCCACCTGGCGCCGGATTCCCGACGTGGACAAGGATATCCAGGAGCCCGCCCAGGCGGTGGCCCTGATGCTGGAATACCCCACCCTGATCAAGCGACCGGTGATCTGCTCCGGTCGCGACCTGTTGGTCGGGTTCGATGCCGAGGAGTACAGACGCGAGCTTAAAGGTCAGACTGCGTGAGCCATACTCTCGAGCTGGCCCGGGACCTGATCGAGCGGCCCTCGGTGACCCCCGATGACGGCGGTTGCCAGGTCATGCTCGGCGAACGCCTTGCGTCGCTGGGATTCGTCCTGGAGCCCATGCGGATCGGCGACGTGGAGAACCTCTGGGCGCGCCGCGGCGACAGCGGCCCCCTGCTGTGTCTGGCGGGGCACACGGACGTGGTCCCGACCGGACCGGAATCCGCCTGGACCCATCCCCCCTTCGCCGCCACCGTCGCCGACGGCTGGCTCTATGGGCGCGGCTCCGCCGACATGAAATCCGCGCTGGCGGCCATGATCGTGGCCTGCGAGGAGTATCTCGCCGGGCACCCGGACCCCGCCGGCTCGCTGGCCTTTCTGATCACCAGTGACGAGGAAGGCATCGCGGTGGACGGGACCAGGGCCGTGGTCGAGCGTCTCCAGGCGCGGGGCGAACACATCGACTATTGCCTGATCGGTGAGCCGTCCAGCCATGCCTGTCTGGGGGACGTGGCCCGGGTGGGCCGGCGCGGCTCGCTCAGCGCCGAGCTGACCGTCCACGGTAAGCAGGGTCATGTGGCCTATGCCCATCTGGCCCGGAATCCCCTCCACGACCTGGCGCCGGCGCTGACCGAGCTGTGCGCCACCGAATGGGACCGGGGCAACGACGCCTTCCCGCCCACCACCTTCCAGGCCACTAATCTCAATGCCGGCACCGGTGCCATGAATGTCATCCCCGGGGAAGCGCGGCTGCGATTCAATTTCCGCTACTGCACGGAACAGACGATGGAAGGCATCCAGGAGCAGGTGGAGACGGTCCTGGACCGGCACGGTCTGGACTACGACATCCTGTGGCGGGACGTGGGCCGGCCCTTCCTGACCCCCGAGGGTGCGCTGACCGACGCGGTCCGGCGGGCGGTGCGCGACGAACTGGATGTCGTACCGGAGATGTCCACCGGCGGCGGCACCTCGGACGGCCGCTTTATCGCGCCCACCGGGGCCCAGGTGGTGGAGTTCGGTCTGCTCAACGCCACCATCCACCAGGTCGACGAGCGCACCCCGGTAGCCGATCTGGACCGGTTGAAGACCGTGTACCGCCGGGTGCTGGAGTACCTGCTAGGCGGCTGAGGCGGCGCGCGGCGCCCGCCAGTTGAAGACCAGTCCACCGAGGCCGAGAACGGCCAGACAGACGAACACCCAACCGGGCATGCTCAGCCCGAGGAAACGCCAGACCACTTCCGCGCACTCCCCGGAGCCCTCGAAAACCATGGCCAACGCCTCGCCGAGGGGGAACACATCCATGATGTAATCGAAGCCTGGTCCGCAGGCCGGCACCTGATCAGCGGGGAGGTTTTGCAGCCAGACCTGGCGCGCCGAGACCGTGGCGCCGAGACCGGCCACGATCAGGATCAGGATCCCCATGATCCGTGCAC
>JBATKC010000354.1:0-2398 GCA_049669065.1 Gammaproteobacteria bacterium | reverse complement strand
GCGATTGCGCCATCCGCGCCACCGTCATACGGCGAAAGAGAGGGCCCCGGGCTGGCAGCCCGCCGGTCGCAGCGCCTCTCGAGCGGCTCGGATGCCGGATTGCCGGCCGCGCCGGGCCCGGATCTGCTGATCCCCGGGGTCCGATATCCAATCATCAGGCCGGAAACCGGTACGCCGCGGATCCCTGCCGCATACGCGCTGGCCCAAACACCGTATAATGCCGCGCCCCTGCCAGACACAACTCTCATGATCGACAAACTCAGAAATATCGCCATCATCGCCCACGTCGATCACGGCAAGACCACGCTCGTGGATCGGCTGCTGCAGGACTCCGACACGCTGGAGGCGCGCACCGAACTGCCCGAGCGGGCGATGGACAGCAACGCGCTGGAGCAGGAGCGGGGCATCACCATCCTGGCCAAAAACACCGCGATCCGCTGGGGTGACTACCGCATCAACATCGTCGACACGCCTGGCCATGCCGACTTCGGTGGCGAAGTGGAGCGCGTGTTGTCCATGGTCGACGCGGTGCTGGTCGTGGTGGACGCGGTCGAAGGCCCGATGCCGCAGACCCGCTTTGTCACCAGCAAGGCGTTCGATCATGGTCTCAAGCCGATCCTGGTGATCAACAAGATGGACCGGCCGCAGGCGCGTCCCGACTGGGTGCTGGAGCAGACCTTTGATCTGATGGACAGCCTCGGGGCGAGCGACGATCATCTGGACTTCCCGGTGGTCTATGCCTCGGCCCTGACCGGCCTGTCGGGCCTGAGCGCGGATTCCATGCAGGAGGGCATGGACGCGCTGTTCCAGACCATCGTCGATCACTGCCCGGTGCCGGATGTGGAGCCGGACGGGCCACTTCAGCTCCAGGTCAGCTCGCTGGATTACTCGAGCTATGTCGGCGCGATCGGTATCGGCCGCATCGCCCGCGGCCGGCTGCGTCGCAACCAGCCGGTGGCGGTGGTGGATATCGACGGCAAGGTGCGTCAGGAGAAGGTGCTGCAGGTGCTCGGTTTTATGGGTCTGCATCGGGTCGAGGTCGAGGAAGCCGAGGCTGGCGATATTGTCGCTTTCTCGGGTCTGGAGCGGCCGTCTATCTCCGATACCTTGTGCGATCCGGCCCGGCCCGAGGCGCTGCCGCCGCTGACCGTGGACGAGCCGACGATCTCCATGACGTTTGAGGCCAACACCTCGCCGTTCGCCGGTCGCGACGGCCGCTATGTGACCAGCCGTCAGGTCGGTGAGCGTCTGGATCGGGAAGCGATCCACAATGTGGCGCTGCGGGTGGAGCCCACCGAAGATCCGGAGAAGTTCAGCGTCGCCGGACGCGGCGAGCTGCATCTGGCGGTACTGATCGAGAACATGCGCCGCGAGGGCTACGAGCTGGCGGTATCGAGGCCGCGGGTGATCTTCCGCGAGGTCGATGGCCAGCGCCAGGAGCCCTATGAGAACCTGGTCGTGGACGTGGAGCTGGTGCATCAGGGTGCGGTGATGGAAGCTCTGGGCGCGCGCGGCGCCGATCTGCAGGACATGCGGCCCGATGGCAAGGACCGGGTGCGGCTGGATTTCCTGATTCCCAGCCGCGGCCTGATCGGCTTTCAGTCTTCGTTCCGCTCGATGACCTCGGGCAGCGGCATCCTCTACCATGTGTTCGATCATTATGGTCCGGCGCGGCCGCGGACCAACCAGCGCGCCAACGGCGTCATGATTGCCAACGGCAGCGGCAAGGCCCTGGCCTATGCGCTGTTCAACCTGCAGGAGCGGGGGAGGCTGATGGCGGCGCCTGGCGACGCGGTCTACGAAGGCCAGATCGTCGGCATCCATGCCCGGGACAACGATCTGGTGGTCAATCCGATGAAGGCCAAACAGTTGACCAATGTCCGTGCCAGCGGCAAGGACGACAATCTGCTGCTGACGCCACCGGTGCGCATGACCCTGGAACAGGCCATGGAGTTTATCGAGGACGACGAGCTGGTCGAGGTCACGCCAAAGTCCATCCGCCTGCGCAAGCGTTTCCTGAAGGAGCATGAGCGCAAACGGGAGTCCCGCAAGAGCGCCTGAAAACAATTCACATAGATTCTTGAATAAGTTGCTAACAACCTGTTTATAAAGATTAAGGTTAGCGTCAAAACTTTGTCTCCCGGCATCGGATTGCGCCCTGTTCATGTCTGATTCGTGACCCTGATCACGCCGTCGGGAGCGGACGCGCGGCTATAGTCTTGACCTTGAAACGTCCCTGCGCCACGCGCGGGGCGGTCTCGCACAGCAAGGGTCGCGATGAAAAAGCTCCTGCGTCTACAGCTAGAGCGCGCCAGAAAGGACGCCGGGGATTACAAGGCCACCCTGCAGCGTTTTCTGCCTATGGTGCTGAGGCAGTACAGCCTGTACGACCAGAAGG
>JBATKC010000353.1:0-2914 GCA_049669065.1 Gammaproteobacteria bacterium | reverse complement strand
GCGCAGTGGGACGCCGCCATAGCGGGCATGGTCGAGGTCATGCACGGCCCGCGCGGAACGGCTCGCGCGGCCGCCGCCGACGCACCCTACCGGATCGCTGGCAAGACCGGCACGGCTCAGGTGGTCAACATCGCGCAAGATGAAAAATATGACGCAGAGGAACTCGACGAACGGCTGCGGGACCACGCCCTGTTTATCGCGTTTGCGCCAGCACAGGAGCCGCGCATCGCGGTTTCCGTGGTGGTGGAGAACGGCGGCAGCGGCAGCGGCACCGCGGCACCGTTGGCAAGGGCGGTACTGGACAACTATCTGCTGCGTGACACTGGATGATGATGCTCGACGAGCCGCTCGACCGGCCACGGCCTATCTCGGTCGCACAACGGCTGCTCACCGGCCTGCGGCTGGACGGCCCGCTGCTATTCGCGATCCTGGTGGTGTGTGCGTTCGGGCTGTTCGTGCTCTATAGCGCCGGCGGCTACAACCCTGATCTGCTTGCGCGTCAGTCAGTCCGCATCGGTATCGCGGTCGTGGTAATGCTGATCGTCGCGCAGATCCCGCCAAAAATGATGCGCATGTGGGCACCTTGGCTGTTCGCTGTCGGTCTCGGCCTGCTGATCCTGGTGCTCGTTTTCGGCGAGGTCGGCAAAGGAGCCCGGCGCTGGCTGGATATAGGGCTGGTGCGCTTCCAGCCATCCGAGATCATGAAACTGGCGGCGCCGATGATGGCGGCCTGGTATCTGCGTGAACGGCCGCTGCCGCCGAGGCTCTCGGAAGTGCTGGTGGTGACCGTGGGGATCGTGATCCTGCCGGCCGCGATGATCGCGCGGCAGCCGGACCTGGGTACGGCGCTGCTGATCGCCGCCTCCGGGCTGATCGTGATCCTGCTCGCTGGATTGTCTCTGCGCCTGATAGCCATATCGGCCGTGCTGACCGTGGCGGCGGCACCGCTGCTGTGGTTCAACATGCACGACTATCAGCGTCAACGGGTACTGACCTTCCTCAACCCTGAGAGCGACCCGCTCGGCTCGGGCTATCACATCATCCAGTCGAAGATCGCGATCGGCTCCGGCGGGGTGTTCGGCAAGGGCTGGCTAAACGGCACCCAGGCCCAGCTCGAGTTTCTGCCCGAACGCGCTACCGACTTCATCTTCGCAGTGCTGGGTGAAGAATTCGGTTTGCTCGGGCTGTGCAGCCTGCTGCTGGTCTACATCTTTATCGTCATGCGCGGCTTGTATATAGCAACCCAGGCCCAGGACACCTTCGGACGCCTGCTGGCCGGCAGCATCAGTCTGACCTTCTTCGTCTACGTTTTTGTCAACACCGGCATGGTGACCGGCCTGCTGCCGGTGGTCGGCGTACCGCTGCCACTGGTCAGTTACGGCGGCACCTCCATGGTGACCCTGATGGCCGGTTTCGGTATTCTCATGTCGGTTCATTCGCACAGGAAGCTCGTTACCCAGTGAACATCCTTATCCGGCCTGCCGTGACCCTCGTCGCTGTCTTTGTCGCTTTGCTCACGCCCGGCCTCAGCCACGCCCTCGACACCTCCAGGCCGGAGGTGCGGGTGTTTGTGGAACGCATGGTCAGCGAGCATGGCTTTAGCGAGGAACAGTCGCTGCAGATCCTCGGCCAGGCCGAGATTCAGCCGCGCATTATCGAGGCGATGGACCGACCGGCGGAAAAGGTGAAGCCCTGGTACGAGTATCGCAAGATCTTCATCACCGAAAAGCGCATCGCCGCCGGGGTCGAATTCTGGGGCATCCATAGCGAGTTGCTCGAGCGTATCAGCGGAGAGACCGGCGTGCCGGTACAGATCATCGTCGGCATCCTCGGGGTGGAGACGTTCTACGGCCGGATCACCGGCTCTTATCGCGTGCTGGATGCGCTCGCCACGATCGCCTTCGAGTATCCGCCGCGCAGCAAGTTCTTTACCCGCGAGCTGGAGCAATTCCTGCTGTTGAGCCGTGAACAGGATATCGACCCCCTGAGTGCCACCGGCTCCTATGCCGGTGCCATGGGCGGGCCGCAGTTCATCTCCAGCAGTTACCGCGCCTATGCCGCTGACGGCGACGGCGACGGGCGCATCGACCTGTGGCAGAGCTGGCCCGATGTCTTCGCCAGCGTCGCCAACTATTTCAAGGCACACAAGTGGCAGACCGCCGGACGGGTCGTGACCCGCGCCAATGGCGAGGTCCCGCAGACTGCCCTGTCACAAGGCCTGCGCCTGGATCGGACCCCGAGCGGACTGGCGGCCGCAGGCGTGGAATTTGATCGCAGCGGCAACACCGGCGACAAGGCGATGTTGTTCGAACTGGAACAGGAAAGCGGTCCGGAGTATTGGGTCGGGTTCCAGAACTTCTATGTCATCACGCGCTACAACCGCAGCAACATGTACGCGATGGCGGTGCACCAGCTCGGCCGCGAGATCGCGGCGAGGATCGACGACCTTGCGCCAGCCGGCTAGCCCGCGCTGGCTGGCGCTGGCGCTGGCCATTGTGCTGGTGACAGGCTGCGGCCGGCCGGTCCACACCGACCGAGCCCCATCACGGCCCGCAGATGTCTCCCGCGTCCCCGACGCCGTGCCGCGCTACGAACCACGCAGCAGCCGCGGCAATCCAGACTCCTACGAAGTCTTCGGCCAGCGGTATTACGTGCTGGAATCCGCCAACGGCCATGTGGAGCGAGGCGTCGCGTCCTGGTACGGGGAGAAGTTTCACGGCCGGCTGACCTCCAGCGGCGAGCCCTACGATATGTATGTGATGACCGCAGCCCACAAGACGCTGCCGCTGCCCACCTATGCACAGGTCACGAATCTCGCCAACGGCCGAAGCGTGGTAGTCAAGATCAATGATCGCGGCCCCTTCATCGACAATCGCATCGTCGATCTGTCCTACGCCGCCGCCGCGCGTCTGGA
>JBATKC010000352.1:0-2976 GCA_049669065.1 Gammaproteobacteria bacterium | reverse complement strand
CCCCGCAGCACCCGTTCGACCCAGGTCGCGTCGGCATCCCCACGGCCGACGACGACAAGCGTGCCGACGATGTTCCGCACCATATGATGCAGAAACGCATTCGCCGTGATGTCGACACGTAGCAACGACCCTTCCCGCGCCACCGAGATCGCGCTTACCGTGCGCACCGCGCTCTTCGCCTGGCACTCGGCGGCTCGAAACGCCGAAAAATCGTGTTCGCCAAGCAGGCAGGCTGCAGCCCGCTGCATGGGCGAGACATCCAGCGGCCGGCGTACCCACCATGCGCGATGACGCAACAGCGCGGAGCGCAGTGGCGAATTGAAGATCCAGAATCGGTAGCTGCGGGCGCGAGCCGAGAACCGGGCGTGGAACCCGGGTGGCGCCTCCCGCACCCAGACGACGTTGACATCGCCCGGCAGATTACTGTTTACGCCGAGAGTCCAGGCTCGCTCGGGGCGCTGCTGGCCGGTATCGAAGTGCACGATCTGCTCGGCTGCATGAACCCCGGCGTCCGTCCGGCCGGCGCAGACCAGCGACACTGGATGATCGGCAACCTCGGACACCGCCTGCTCCAACGAGCCCTGGACCGTGCGCGCCCCGATTTGCGACTGCCAGCCGGAGAACGCGGCGCCGTCATATTCGATCCCGAGAACCAGGCGCATGGAGATCAGACCAGGGTCAGGCCGAGGACAAGACCCAAAGCCAGCGCGAACAGCAGCAGATCGGCGAGATTGACCCGCCCCACCGGCGGCAGCTCGGCCGGCGTCACCACTGCCCCATGGCCGGACTCGATGTCTTCGATCAACCGCGCCGCGGCATCCGCCCAACCGTCGAATCGTCGGGGTTTGATCCCTGCCCGCCCGGCGGCCTGGGCGACGACTTCAGCGGTCCGCGGCACGGCATCGAGCGTCATCGCCGTGCGTAGCGCGAATCGATCCGGGTGGAAGCCGATGCGGCGCATGGGTTTGAGCAGGGCGGCGATAGCCGAAGCAGTGAGCGCCGCCGGCGTCGTTTGCCGCAACCACTCCACGGCGCTGACGAGGATCACCAGCACGCCGGCCCGGCGTAGCGCGAGCGACCACTCCGCCGCGGTGGGCCAGGCCCAGTCTGCACCCGGACGCGGCTCAGGCGCGACCACCAGATAGATCAACGCGATAGACAATAGCAACCAGCGGATCCGCCTTATGGACTTGAACAGTCGCGTGAGGCAGCCGCGACCGCCACGGGCGATCAACAGCACCAGCAGCCCCAGCACCGAGATCTGACCGAGGAGACTGTAGCGGAACAGGGACGCGCCCAGGGCCAGCAGCAGCACCAGGCGGAGCACGGGATGCAGACTCATCCGCAACCGGCCCCGACCTCAGACCCGGGCAGAATCGGGCCGCCTCAGCCGAGACCGTCGAGCAGGTCTCTGGCCTCGCCCTTCTGGCCCTCGTCGCCCTCTTCCATCACCTCGTCGAGGATGCTGCGGGCCCCGTCCGGATCGCCCATGTCGATATAAGCCCTGGCCAGATCAAGCTTGGTGCCGACTTCGCTCAGGGTGACATCCGGGCTCTCGATCCGGGGCATCTCCCGCGTCGCGGCCGCATCGTCTTCACGATCACCCAAAACACCGCTGCGCGGGGCGACCCGAGTCTCTTCCTCATCGCCGAAAATGTCCGCGATCAGGGTATCGGCGTCCTCGGTCGCGCCGGCCATCGGCATTTCAGCGGTCTGTTCCAGGTCGCGGCCGAGGGCCGCGGTAATGTCTTCCAGATCGAGATCGCCATCCTCGGCCTCTGCCAGCGCCTCGACCTCGGCCGTGTCGCCCTCAGCCTCGATGTCCGGGATCTCCAGCTCGGCGGTTCCGACCGAATCGTCTTCGCTCAGCTGGGCCATCTCGCGGGTCACTTCATCGAGCTTGCGCTCCTCGAGTTCCTCGACGCTGTAGGCGCCCGAGACGTCGTTGGCCATGTCCTCGGCGGTCTCCAGCATCTCGGTAATGCCGGTCTCGTCATCTTCGTCGACACTGGCTTTCTTCAGCACTTCCGTATCGCCGCTGTCCTCATCCAGCACGCCGGTATCGCTGTGCTCGAATTCCTTCAACACCTCTGTGTCACTGGCGCTGTCGGTAAAGCGGCTGTCGTCGTCACGGACGATGATCTCGGTCATCCCGGTGCCTTCGAGATCGAGTTCACCCGGCCCGCGCGTGCTCTCCTCCAGGTCCTCCAGATTGACGTCCAGACCCAGATCCTCGATCTCCATTTCTGCCGTCGCATCCGGCATCACCTCGCGCTCCTGGGTCGCGTCCCAGGGTGCCGGGGCCGGCATCTCGCCGGTGGCGCCGATGTCAAAATCCAGGGCCTCGGCAGCCTCGTCTTCGGCGGCCAGATCTCCGCCGCCGAAATCAAAATCAAGATCTTCACTACTGCCGGCCAGGTCGATATCCGGTTTGCCCTCAGCATCTTCGGTAAGCGCCACGTCAACCGCAGCGTGACCGCCGCCCTGCTCCACAAACAGCCCCTCAGCCGGCGCGATCTGACGCCCCATGATGGCCACACGGCTCCATTCGCTCGCGTCGGCGCTGCCCAACTCGTGCAGGGCATTGGCCTCGGTGACGAATTCGTCGCCCTTGCCCCATACGAACAGGATGTCGAGCATCTTCAAGCGCAGATCGACCCTGTCGGGCTCCCGACCGCTCGCCTTGCGGATCAGATCGGCGGCCTGGTCATAAAGCCCGTAGGCCATATGGAAGTCAGCCTCGGCCAGCGGGTCTGACTGCTGCAGATTGATGCCGGTGGCGCCGGCGATGGTGTCCTCGAACGGATACTGATAGTCGGTCCCGGTGGGCTCATCCGCCGGCGCCGGTCGCGCTGCTTCCTGCGGCTCCGGCTCCGGCGTCGGCGCCGGCTCGGGTTTCCGTTCGGCGGCAGTTGCAGCGGCCTCGGTAACGTCGAAATCGAGTCCCTTGTCGGCGGCCAGACCTGCAGCCTCCAT
>JBATKC010000351.1:0-2030 GCA_049669065.1 Gammaproteobacteria bacterium | reverse complement strand
TGATGAGTTTGTCTTTTCGATTGTGGCGCCAGCCAACCACGATGTCATGACCCGCTTCGATCTGTTCGATGAACAATGGGATATCACGCGGGTCATTCTGCAGATCGCCATCCATCGTGATGATGATGCGTCCGCGCGCATGATCTATCCCGGCGGCCATCGCAGGGGTCTGGCCGAAGTTGCGCCGGAACTTGATGACTCGCAGGCGTGGATCATGGCGCGCCAGTTCAGCGGCTACCGCAAACGTGTTGTCGCTGCTGCCGTCGTCGACGAACAGGATTTCATATTCCAGATTGAGCGTGTCCAGCACGTCTTTGAGTTGCTGATGCAGCACCGGGGCACTCTCCTCCTCGTTGTAGAGGGGGACGGCGACTGAAACTGCGATGTCCTTTGCGTGCGTTGTCAATTCAGTTCAGGCCAATATCGATGCCTAAGCAACAAGGGTTTATGACGAGGGTCGAGCAATTTAGCATCATGCAGCAGAGTGGCTTCGGGCGATGTGTATTACGTCACAGTCACGATTCGACGCTCCGGCCAGACACTTCGGCCAGACACTTCGGCCAGACGCTCTGCTCACGCACGCCGCTCACGCTGGCTGGTACAGAACGATATCGTCATATCCGACCACGCCCATCACTTCGCTCCGGTGCAGTACCGGCGCCATGTTCAGCCCAAACGTCTCAAACAATCGAGCCACATAGCGGACATCCATGTTCGGTCGGATGCTGATGACCGGTTTGGACATGACCTCATAGACATTCACGCGTTCCGGTGCGCGCCTGGCCCCTATCACCTTCTTCGCCAGGTCGGAGAACAGCAGGATGCCGTACTCGTCATCATCGTGACGTTTTTTCACCACAATGCAGCGAGCCTTCTTCTCACGTACGGCATCGAGGGCTTCCTTTACCGTGGCCATGCCGTCGATCAGCACGAAATCAGGTTTCATCACGTCCTGGGCGCGGACAATTGTTTCTCCGTTCATATCTCTTCCTCGACAACCGGGGTCAGCTCCCGGACCTGGTGACTGACGCCGACAGCGTCCTCGATATCGATCTGTACCGCGATGCCCTGACCGGACTCGCTGTCGAACTCCCCGGCCTCGCCAATACGCTCCAGTATATGCCGGCTCAGGTGTTCTTCCACCATCAGCAGCAGAACGTCGCGCTGGGTTTCCAGAGACAGGCCAAGAAATGTCTTCTGCGGTTTGACACCCTCACCCCGGGCAGAGGCTATCACCGTGATGCCGGTGGCGCCGGCCTCTCTGGCGGCCTCCATCACGGCCTTGGTCTTGCGGTCGTCCACAAAGGCGACGATGAGCTTGAAATGCATGGTGCTTACTCCTGTGGGAAATCCGGAATATCGGGAGCGACATGGCGCTCGTAGTCGGTATCTGTATGACGGGGCCTGCCACGCCACGCAGCTAGCTGCGCGTAAGCCATTACGCTCATGATCGGGAACAGGCTGGCGAACGCGATCAACCCGAAGCCGTCGATCAGGGGGTTACGGCCGGGCACGCTTTCCGCCAGGCCCAAACCCAGGGCCGCTACCAGCGGCACGGTCACCGTGGATGTGGTGACGCCGCCGGAATCGTAGGCCAGCGGGATGATCATTTTCGGCGAGATCAGCGTTTGTATGACCACCACCACGTATCCGGTGATGATGTACCAGTGGATCGGGTCGCCGACGACGATCCGGTAGGAGCCCAGCGAAATCCCGATGGCCACGCCCAGCGCCACCGAGATGCGCAATCCACGTACACTAATTGCGCCGGCGGACACTTCGCTGGCCTTTATTGCTACAGCGATCAGCGAGGGCTCGGCAATGGTCGTTGCGAAGCCGATGGCAAAGGCAAACGCGTACACCCAGGCATAGTCGAGCCAGTCGAAACCCGGGATCAGATTCGCCGGCCAGCTGTTGTCGATGAATTGATGAGCGGTGAGTTGTTCGGCCATCAGGCGGCCCAGAGGAAACAGCGCCTCCTCCAGCCCAAGCAGAAACAGGGACAGACCGATCAGGACGTAGAAAAAGCC
>JBATKC010000350.1:0-2091 GCA_049669065.1 Gammaproteobacteria bacterium | reverse complement strand
GATAAATGGTGCCGGGGAGAGGATTCGAACCTCCGACCCACGCATTACGAATGCGTTGCTCTGCCAACTGAGCTACCCCGGCGCCGGGTGCAGGGGCGCGCAGTATAAGGCACCGCCACGGGCCGCGGCAACGCGGATCAGGACCGCCGTTGGCGTACCTTGACCACCATCTCCACGCCGGCAGATTCGGTCCCGGGCGGCAGTTCGGGCATTTCAGCCAGACGCACCGCGTGTTCCGGAATATCGATCAATTCACCGGTATCGATGTTAAAAAAGTGGTGATGGGGACTGGTCGTCGAGTCGTAATAAAGTCGACTGCCGTCAACATTGACCTCACGCACCAGCCCGCATTCGGCAAACAGGTTCAAGGTGTTGTAAACCGTCGCCTTGGACACACGAATCCCGGCCGCCAGTGCGGCCCGGAACAAATCGTCCGCCGACAGATGTTGCGGCCGTTCGAAGATCACTCTGGCGAGCGCCAGCCGTTGTGCGGTCGGTTTTGCCCCATGCTCGCGAAGCATGTCGCTGATATTTGCGTGCATCGTTTTTATGTCAAGCAGTTGCGAATCATTCCCATTATAGACGCTTACGGTGACGCGGTCACCATCCCTCAGGCGGTTCGGCGGCGATGGCCTCCGGGATTTCCGGCCGCATTGGCGAAATTTGCACGCTGCCCCCGCTCCCTGCCGCCCGACTAGTCTGAGACCCTGTTCCAAGGAAGGAATCGGGATCATGAGCGCCGATCGCGCCGACGGGTTTACGCTGCTGGAATTGCTCGCCACCCTGGCCATCGTTGCCCTGCTGGCGACCCTGGCGTCGCCGTCTTTTCAGGAGACCTTGCTCAACGCGCGGCGCACCGCAGTGCTCAACGCGCTGGTCCGCTCGCTGCATCTGGCCCGGGTCGAATCGCTGCGCGCCGGCCGCGAAGCGGTGGTCTGCCCGGTTGACGAAGACGGCCTATGCACCGGGCGCAGCCACAACTGGACTCGTGGCTGGCGCGTGTTTGTCAACCGGGTCGGTCGCGACCCGTCGGTACTCGATGCCGATGACCGGGTGCTGCTGGCCCGTGATCGTGCCGGGGATCCGGCCCGCGACGGCGGCCTGCATTCCAACCGCGAGGCCTTTGTCTACCGACCCTTCAATCGCCGCTCGACCAACGGCACCCTGATCTACTGCGATCGCCGCGGCGAACGCTCGGCCCGAGCGATCATCGTCAGTCATACGGGGCGGCCACGGATCAGCGATCGCGACGGACGTGGCGAACCGCTGATTTGCCCGCTGGTGAGCTGATGAGCCGCACCCGGACATGCTCGATCTCCCAGCGCGGTTTCACACTGCTGGAAGTGCTGGTGGCGCTGCTGGTCTTCGCCATCGGATTGCTCGGCGCCACCGCGCTGACGGTGGAAGGGTTCAGGCTGGAGCAACGCGCCCTGCAGCGGGCCGAGATCGCGCTGTTGGCGGCGGACCTGGCCGGCCGAATGGGCAGCAACCGTCCGGGTCATCACGCCTATGCCAGCGCCGCTGGCGATCATGGCTGTGCATCGACCATGACGCCAGGTTTGCGCTGTACCGCAAGCGAACTGGCCGCCGACGATCTGAGCGAGATCATCGGGCGTCTGCATCGTATCAAGCCCGACAGCCGGTTGCGTGTCGAACCGGGTGGCCCCGATCCCGCCGTCATCGCGATCGCCTGGCATGACGGCGAACGGGAGCAGACCTACCGGCTGGAGGTGGCGCCGTGACCCGGAACACAGGCTTTACGCTGGTCGAACTGATGCTGGCGCTGGTGTTGGGCGGCCTGCTGCTCACCGGTTTTGTCAGTCTCCACGGTCAGGCGGGCGCGGTCGTCAGCGAGGTGGAGGTCACGGCGGACATGCAGGACACGGTGCGTCTTGCGCTCGCCTATCTGGAGACCGATCTGCTCCAGGCCGGTTTTGTGGGCAGTCGTCGCCAGGGAGACGCCATAACGGGGACGTTCGGCCCGGACGACCCGGTGACCGTGCCCGTAAGCGGCGACTGCGGCGCGAACTTCAGTCTGGATCTGAGCCGAGCGGTTGCGGGACGCAACGGCATGTTCGATCTCGCATGTGG
>JBATKC010000349.1:0-1767 GCA_049669065.1 Gammaproteobacteria bacterium | reverse complement strand
GATCGCGGGACTGCTCGGGGTCAGCTATGACGACCTGCGCCAGCGTGAGCTGGTACGCCGCAACCGGCGCCTGATGATCATCGCTGTCGCATCGGCCCTTGGGATGGCGGTAACGGCGACGTTGGCGGGGATGGCGCTGCTGGCGCGCGACGATGCGGAACGCCGGCGGCTCCAGGCGGAAGGCCTGGTCGGCTTTATGCTTGGTGACTTGTATGAGCGGCTCTACGAGATCGGGCGGGTCGATATCTACAATGCGATCGGCGATCAGGCGACGGCGTATTTCCAGTCGATGGAGAAAGACGATCTGACCGACACCGCGCTGGCGCAGCGCTCTGAGTCGCTGCGCCAGATTGGCGAGACCCGGGCCGACCAGGGGCAACTGGACGCCGCGCTGGAAGCCTTCGAGCTGGCGCTGGAATTATCCGAGGGCGTGACCACGCGCCAGCCCGACCGTATCGACTGGCGTCTTGGACTGGCGGAGACCCATTACTGGATCGGTTACGTGGGTTGGCGGCGCGGTGATCTGGACGTCGCCGCGGCAGGTTTCGAGAAACAGCTGCAGGTGCAGGAGGCCGTGCTGGCGGGCGGTGCTGAGAGCGCCGAGCTGGTGCGCGAGATGGGTTACGCCTACACCAACCTCGGCCGCGTCGAGGAAGGCAGGGGACGGTTCGAGCTGGCGCTGACGCATTACCTGCGGGTGCTGGAACTCAATCAACGTTATGCGCAGATGGATCCGGACAATGCCGATGCGCTTCTGGAGATCGGCTTTGCCAACAACAACCTTGGCGTGTTGTTGATGCGCATGGGCCGGCTCGAGACGGCGGAGGGCTATTTCCGTGAGGATCTCGCGATCAAGCAAAAGGTGGCGGCGAACGAACCGGGCAATGGTCTGTGGGGTGACTATGTCTCGACCAGTGAATATTTCCTGGGGCAGATCCTGGAGAATCGTGGGGCGGTCGACGAGGCCCTGGAACACCACAAGGCGGCTGAGGCCGGGGCGGGCCGTCTGTTCGAGGAGTCCCGCGCCAACGACGCCCGGGCACGCGGGTTTGCCAACGCGCTGCGTCAGACGGCGGACCTCTCCATGCGGATCGGGGAGTACGGGCCGGCGGCGACGCGGCTGGAGGAAGCGTTGGCCATCCTGTCATCACGGCGCGGAGACCATCAAGACGATACTCGCTGGCTCCGGGACCTGGCGCGAGCGCAGATTGCCGCTGGCCGCTTGGCGCTGATGACCGGCGACCTGTCCCTGGCCGAGACCCGCAGCGCCGAGGCCGACGCGATCCTGCTCGAGCTGCTGGCGCTGTCACCCGACAGCGTCGAATTCCAGCACGCATACATGACCGGCCTGCTGCTGCAGGGTGATATCAAGCGGGCCGCCGGCGACGAGACTGCGGCAGCGTGGATCTGGTCGCAATTGGCGGCCGATATGGCCGTGCAGGTCACAGACAGCCGCGATCCGGAATGGCTGGCGCCCTATGCCGGCACCCTGATCCGGCTCGGACGGACGAAGGAGGCCGTGCCTTATACAGAAAGGCTGCGGGAAATGGGTTACGCTCGACCCGGGCCGGAACTGAGTTTGGCTGGCGAGCCCTGACTCGCAGTCAGGCAGGTAAGAACCAATAAAAGTGCTGCTGACCTACCGCGGCCGATCATGTGAACGGAGGGAGATGATGCCAGAGTACGAAGAGATCGAAGTAACGCTGAAGGATGCCAAGGTCACCCTCAAACCTGATCCGTTGTGCGTCACCGGGAAGGACCTGAGTC
>JBATKC010000348.1:0-1749 GCA_049669065.1 Gammaproteobacteria bacterium | reverse complement strand
ACCGTGAATAACAGGCCGGTCAGCAGTCCGGTGACATTTGGCAGCGATTGCTGCAGGACTATGAGCTCGAAGAAGACGACGACAATAATGATCGGCGCCAGATCGCGGAGGCTTCTGAACAAAGAGCGGAGAAAATTCAGGAATGGTTTCAGGGCACTCAAGGGAGGCCAGCTCCGGGAATCTTGTCCGCAGGCTGCGACCGCTGCAAGTCCGAACACACCATACCCGGAGTTTACTTCACCGGGCCGCACGGGTCAGGGGTCGAGTGCCTACAACCCCCAGGTCATCCGATGCGAATCCAGCGCCTCGGCGTTGGGTGCGAGTTCCGCGCGTGTCGGCTGCGCCAATCGGCGTCCGTCCAGGACCTTGTAGATGGAGTTAAGCAACGGCTCCGCCAGGATCACCCGCATCGTGGCCGAGTCGATGGCGATCTGTCCAAGGTCGAACAGCGTATGCAGGTCCGAGCGCAGCAACAGGCCGTTGGAAACGTGATAGGTCTTCTCGCCCTGGAACGGGCTGATCAGGGCCGCTTCCAATACTTCTTCGGCCTCGCAGCGCGAGATCGCGCATTTGCCGCCATATGCCTTGAGCAGGGCCTGGCGGAAACGGGGATGGCCGCGGCGGCGGATGATCGCCTCGAAGTGCCGCGTACGCGAATCGGTGACGCTGACCGCCTTGAAGATGCCGGTGGCGGTGGCGGTGTCTTCCACGGTCTTGAAGATGCCGGAGATATCCAGCGACGGACCTTTCTGCTCCCGCTGCAGCACGTTCTCGGCGAAGAAGTGCTTGAGCGTGCCAAAATCTTTGCGGATCGCCTGCAGATAGTGTTCGTCGACGCGGGTGAAGGGATCGTGGTTGTTCGACAGCCAGTCCTTGAGCTTTTCCACCGGGACGCTGATCGGCACCGGTTGACTGAGAAAGAAGATGTACTCCCGCGTGTCCCCGCTCTCGGTATCCACGCCCCAGATGGCACGGGCGGCCTTGGGATTCTCGTAACGGCCGACGACCTCGGCCGCATAGCGATACACGCCGTCCATCTCGCACAGCACCATGTCGCCGTTGCTCATGTAGAGCCAGTTCATGATGTTGATCGGGCCTGGCGGCACGCCCCAGGCGTAATAGCCCTGGGTGTTGTTCTCGATCTGCAGCAGCTCACCATAGGTGGTATCGCTGAAGTTCCCGATCACCCTGTCCCGCGGGATCCTGGATTCGATCGACGCGCTGACCGATCGCTTCGCTTCTTCGGTGTCTGCGGTAAAGATGAATATTCCGGCCATCGTTGCGGTTTCCTGTAAGGCCGATCCTGTATCGAGATCCGCGGTCCGTTGCCTACATCTGGGACTGGAGGTAGTTTTTCAGACCGGTCTTGTCGATGAGATCAAGCTGGGTCTCGAGCCAGTCCACGTGTTCTTCCTCCGAGGCGAGGATCGCGCTGAACAGATCGCGGCTGACAAAATCCCTCGCCGCTTCGGCATCGCCGATCGCGGCGCGGAGATCGGGTATGGCGATCTCCTCGAGCTTGAGGTCGCACTTCAGCGCTTCGTGGACATCCTCGCCGATCATGATCTTGCCGATATCCTGTACGTTGGGCAGGCCTTCGAGCAGCAGGATCCGCTCGATCAGCTGATCGGCATGCTTCATTTCGTCGATCGACTCGTTGTATTCGTGCTCGGCCAGCTTGTTGAGTCCCCAGTCGCGGAACATCCGGGAATGCAGGAAGTACTGGTTGATCGCGGTCAGCTCATTGCG
>JBATKC010000347.1:0-5201 GCA_049669065.1 Gammaproteobacteria bacterium | reverse complement strand
CCGTTGCCAGTTCTGCCCCCGGCACGTCCGCGTGTACCGACGACGCGCCGAGTCCATCGAACAGCACCAGGCGCAGGCGTCCGCCGCTGACCTTTTTGTCCATCGCCATCAGAGCCGCCATGGCCTTGCTACCCATGGCGGGCGGCGACAATGGCAGGTCGAAGCTTCCGAGCAGGCGACGCAGCCGGGCTGCCTCGGTCTCGCTCAGACATCCGAGTCGCACAGACAGATCAGCAGCCATCACCATGCCTGCTGCGACCGCCTCTCCATGCAGCCATTTACCGTAGCCGGTGCCCGTCTCTATTGCATGGGCAAAGGTGTGTCCGAGATTGAGCAGCGCGCGTCGGCCGGCTTCCCGTTCGTCCTCAGCGACGATGGCCGCCTTGATCGCACAGCAGCGGATCACGGCCTCGGCCACGACCGCGGTCTCGCGCTCGAGCAAGGCATCCCGCTGATCCTCCAGCCAGGCGAAGAACTCCGCGTCCAGACCGGCACCGTACTTGACGACTTCCGCCAGCCCTGCCCGGAACTCCCGCACCGGCAGCGTGTCCAGCGTGGCGGTATCGGCGATCACCGCCCTCGGCTGATAAAACGCCCCGATCAGATTCTTGCCGGAAGCATGATTCACCGCTGTCTTGCCACCTACCGCCGCATCGACCTGCGCCAGCAAGGTCGTCGGCGCCTGGATGAATGCCACGCCGCGCTGATAGCAGGACGCGGCAAAACCGGCCAGGTCGCCGATGACCCCTCCGCCCAGCGCTACGACGACCGCATCCCGGTGGTAACCGAGTTCGGCCAAACGATCGATGATCGCGGCAAACGACGCCAGCGTCTTGAATTGCTCGCCGTCAGGGAGCACCAGCGACTCGACCCGTCGCCCGCTCAGCGCCCCGGCGAGACGATCGAGATATAGCGGCCCGACCGTGGTATTGGTGACGACAAGGACGTCACGGCCGGCGAGATCAGCAGGTATCAGTGCCGCATCGGCAAGGATGCCGGGACCCACGTGGATCGGGTAGCTGCGCTCACCGAGACCGACGTCCAGGATCTTGTATATCGCGCCTGTCATTCGTCAATTCACCCTGGCGTCAATTCACCCTGGAGCCAGCGACGGATTTCCTCGGCCACTGCTATGACCTTTCTGCCGTTGGTATCTACCACGAGGTCGGCCATCTCACGATACAGGGGTTCGCGGATACTCATCAGATCGGCCAGACGCTGACGCGGATCTTCGGTCTCCAGCAGCGGGCGGCCCCGCCCCCGGCGCGTGCGCTGAACCTGCTGGTCGACGGAAGCGTGCAGATAGACCACCGTACCGGCGGCCGCAAGATCGCGACGATTGGCCTCGTCCAGCACCACACCGCCGCCGGTAGCCAGCACGATACCCTGGAGCCTGGTCAGATCCATAACGACCTGACGTTCACGGTACCGGAACCCGGCCTCGCCTTCCTTTTCGAAGATAAACGGGATATCGACACCAGTACGCTGCTCGATCTCGGCGTCGGTGTCATGGAAACTGCGCTTGAGCATCGTCGCCAGACGGCGCCCCACCGCCGACTTGCCTGCGCCCATGGGGCCGATCAAAAAGACGCTGCCGCCGGCATTCATCCCTGTGCTGGATTTTCGGGGGTCTGCAAAGAGCAGGGCCGGCATCAGCCGGCCCTGCCAGTTCCTAGTTCAGCGTCGCGCAGGTGGGATCGCGACCCCAACGGCTGATGATTCCGCCCGGTGGCGACTGGTCCAGATCTACATCCGAACGCAGCACCTCGAGCCGGTAGTCCTGGCTCTCCAGGAACTCGGTACCGGTCACTGACGCCTTGGCCTCGATCGTCACCTCGACCCAGTTACCGAACTCCTGGGCATAGGTCATTCTAACCAGACCGAAGCCGTTCTCGTCGGTGACGACAGTTCCAGGTGACACGGTAGCGACGTTGCCCGCCTCGATATTTCCGCTGTTGTTAAAGTCCTCACCCGGATCGAGGATACCGTTGCGCGCCGTGGCGGGTATCAGCGTGTCTTCGTCCTGACATGTCGCCGAGACGGTGGCTACCCAGACTTCATTGATAAAGTCCGCGACATACTCGCCCTTGAAGTACTGCTTCGAGAACACACTCATCTGCACCTCGGCACCGTCCACGCCGACACCCTGGCTGTCGGTCACCTGCACCGCGAATTCCTTGAGATAGGTGGCGGTGGTCGGCTCCGAAATCTGGTTGCCGGTACCGATACTGATAAACACCTCGCGTTGTGCGACGGTCAGCGCAACCTGATCGGTGACCGTGGGCGTGTCCTGGACCACGCCGGTGATCTGCACGCCGCCGACCGCGCTGGTGGTCTGACCGGCGGTATAGACCGTCGTCGCCTGACCGGAGCTATTGGTCACTCCGGCGCCGACTGAAATACGCCCACCCGTGACATCGTCGAGCACGAACGTGACGACTTTGTTCTTGACCAGGTTGTCGTTGACATCACGCACCGTGGCGGTAATCGTGCTGTCCTCGCCCGGCCCGACCGTGAAGCTGCTGGCCTGGAGGTCGATCTTGGCCGCCGTGGTCGCGACGAATTCGATCGACCGCTGGGTCGATGGTCCACCGGCCACGCTGGCGGAGATCACCGCCGGACCGGAGTTGGTCGAGTTGATGGTGACCGTCGCTCGTCCGTTGGCATCGAGCGGCGCCGAGGCCGCTGACAGGGTGCCGCGGGTGCTGGCAAAGTTGACCGTGCCGGCCTGCGGCACGCCGTTGATCAGCCATTCGACGGTGATGGTCTCATCCACACCGAGGTTGACCTCGGTATCAGCCGCCGGCACCAGGAAGGCGAAGCTGTCGTTGCTGATGGTCGCATCCAGCGTCGCGCTCAAGCCGAGCGCGGCCGCCGCGAGCGTGTCGACACCGGAGACGGTCGCGGTCAGCTGGAATGTCGCCTCGCCCTGGGAGTTCGTGACCAGGGAGTTGGCCGATAGCGTGTTGCCACCCGAAGAGCTCACGTCCACCGTGCGCCCGGGTATCCCGGCACCACCCGAATCCCGCAACGAGATGGTGTAAGTGGCGGTATCGCCGAAGACCACGTTGGGCGGCCCGGTCAGCACCAGGGTAGTACCGGTCACGGAGATCACCAGCGTCGAATTCAGACCGCCCGTGGTCGCACCGACCGTAATATCCCGATTGGTGGGATCACCGGCCGTCGCCAGTGTCGCCACGGCCACCCCGTCGCTATTGGTGGTCGAAAAATCCACCGTCAGCGCGCCCGAATCGGCGCTGAATACGACGCTCGCACCCTCGACCACGTTGTTGTTGTTGTCGCGGACGATCGCGCTGATGGTCGCCGGCGAGGCGCCATTGGAGGGTAGCTGCGGACTGCTCGCAAGCAGGGTCAGGTCACTGACCGGCACCGGCGGGGGCAGGCCCGTGCCGCTACCAGGATCCGTGATGGAATTATCACCGCCGCAGCCGGCCAGTGTCGCAAGACACAATACCGCGGCCGGGATGATCCAGCGGGAGAGGGGATTCGATCTGAACATATCGCTTTTCACCTGGGCTTTGCGGGCAATCCGCGGTTAATAGATGTTGCTCCCCTCCCGGAGAATCTTCGGCGTGACGAAGATCAGCAACTCGGACTTGTTCGACTGGTCGGAGCTGCTCTTGAACAGGCGCCCCACGCCTGGCAGATCACCGAGCAGCGGGACCTTGTTGACGGTCTCTCTTCGTTCGGTCTCGAAGATGCCGCCAAGCACCACCGTCTCGCCATCGTTGACCAGCACCTGCGTCACTACAGAGCGGGTGTCGATACTCGGCACGAGGCCACCGGTGGCGCTGGGCACGAACTGACCGACGGTGTCCTGATTGACCTGCAGATCCATCACGATGCGGTCATCCGGCGTCACCTGCGGGGTGACGCGGAGACTGAGCACGGCCTTTTTGAACTGGGTCGTGGTGGCGCCGCTGGATGCGGATTCCTGATACGGGATCTCGACACCCTGCTCGATCAGCGCTTCTTTCTGGTTCGCTGTGATCACGCGCGGCGTCGAGATGATCTCGCCGCGACCTTCGGACTGTGCCGCCTGCAGTTCCAGATCGATCAGATAGTCCGAATCGAGGATCGCCAACGCCACGCGTCCAGCCGGGTTATCGATCGGCAGATTGACGTTGTATCGCTCGGCGATGCCAGGGACCGTGACGGGCGAGATCGAACCGGTATTGTTCAGGTTATCGATACCGGACTGCACGATCGTGTCGGAGCCGTCGCCTGAACCGGTCACCGAGATCAGTCCGTCGTTGCGGTCGTCGACATAAGTGACGCCGAGACGCACACCGAGATCGCGGCTGAAGTCGTCGTTGACCACCACGATGCGGGACTCGATCAACACCTGCTTGACCGCGATGTCCAGCGTCTGGACCAGACGCCGGATATCGACCAGCCGTTCCGCCGTGTCATAGACCAGCAGCGTGTTGGTGCGCTCATCGATACTGACCGTGCCGCGCTCCGACAACAGCGAGTTGTCGCCACCGGACTGCAGCAGGTCGGCCAGATCGGCAGCCTTTGCATAGTTGACCTGGATGAAGTCCGACATCAGTGGCGTCAGCTCCTGCAGATCCTGGCGCGCCTCCAGATCCTGTTTCTCACGCGCGGCGATCTCCGTCGCCGGCGCGACAATCATCACGTTATCGATCTGGCGCATATCGAGACCGCGGGTCGCCATCACGATGTCCAGAGCCTGATCCCAGGGCACATCGCGCAGACGCAGGGTCACGTTACCGGTGACCGAGTCGCTGACCACCATGTTCAGACCGCTGACCTCGGACAACAACTGCAGCACGGCGCGGGTCTCGATGTCCTGGAAATTCAGGGTCAGACGCTGCCCCTGATAGGACTTGCCGGTGTCATAGATACCCAGATCTTCGGGCTTCTCCTTGACCACGGGACGCACTTCGACGGTGAATACCTCGTCGGTCTGGTAGGCAAAATGCTCGTAATCCCCGGTCGCCGCGATGATCAGACGTGCGCCATCACCGGCGGTGATGCTGTCAACCGTGGTAACGGGGGTAGCGAAATCCAGTACGTCAAGTCGGCGGCGCAGATTCGTCGGCAGGGCAGTGTCGCGGAAATCCACCACGATCTTGCCCGCCTCCTGGCGCATCTCGACTACCGCGGACGGATCGGTCAGGGAGACGATCACGCGACCGCCGCCTTCCTCGCTGCGG
>JBATKC010000346.1:0-23078 GCA_049669065.1 Gammaproteobacteria bacterium | reverse complement strand
CCCTGTCCCCGCACACGGGCCGCAGGCGGCGGCCCGCGACCATGCAGCGATGACGGGCGCCCTGCGCATCCTCCACCAGCACATGGCGGCCGAAGGCGGCGACCACACGTCCCGGTTCCGGCTCGGCGTGAGTCGCAGTGGATTCAGGGTTGGCCGATTTCAAGCTCATGACAGACAGACCGCCGTGGTCACAGACAGCAGCAACGGGCAGACGGCGCGCTCTGATAGAATTCGGGTCTTCCCTGTGTAAAGGCAAACTATGAACGACGGCCGCGATAATCTCATCTGGATCGATCTGGAAATGACCGGCCTGAAGCCGGATAGCGACCGGATCATCGAGATTGCCACCGTGGTGACGGACAAGCAACTCGAGATCGTCGCCGAAGGACCCGTGTTCGCCGTGCACCAGTCGGAGCATCTGCTCGAAGGGATGGATGAGTGGAACACCCGCCAGCACAATGCTTCCGGTCTGGTGGAACGGGTCCGCGCCAGCCGGATCGACGAGGCCGAGGCCGAGTGCCGCACGCTGGAGTTCCTCGGCCATTACATCGAGGGCGGCATGTCGCCGATGTGCGGCAACAGCATCTGCCAGGATCGTCGCTTCCTCGCGCGCTGGATGCCGGACCTGGAGCGTTTCTTCCATTACCGCAACCTCGATGTCAGCACGCTCAAGGAACTGGCAAGGCGCTGGTTCCCTGAGGTGGCAGCCGGGTTCGGCAAGGAATCCCGCCATCTTGCGCTCGACGACATCCGCGATTCTATCGAGGAGTTGCGTTTCTACCGTCAGCAGCTGTTCCGCAGATGAATCTGCCCCTTGCCGCGGTAGACCAGGACGCACCCCCGGGTGTCGAGGCGATCCATGCTGCGGCGGCGCGTCTGCGTGGCCGGGTCCATCACACGCCGCTGCTCGGCAGCGCCAGCATCGATCGCGATCTCGGCGCGCGCGTGTTGTTCAAATGCGAGAATTTCCAACGCGTCGGCGCGTTCAAAGCCCGCGGTGCTACCAATGCGGTGTTCTCGCTGGATGAGGCCGAGGCGAAACGCGGCGTCGCGACCCACTCATCCGGTAATCACGGTGCCGCGCTGGCCCTGGCCGCGGCTGAGCGCGGCATCCCGTGCTGGGTGGTGGTGCCGGGCAACGCCACCGGTGTCAAACGCGCTGCCATCGTCCGTTACGGGGCGCGGATCGTCGATTGCGCGCCGACCATGACGGCCCGTGAGGCAGGTCTGGCGAGTGTGGTGGCAGAGACGGGCGCTGCCGTCGTGCATCCCTTTGACGACTACCGCGTCATCGCGGGGCAGGGGACCGCGGCACTCGAGATGCTGGATGCGGAGCCGGATATCGATCTGCTCTTGTGCCCGGTCGGTGGTGGCGGGCTGATCTCGGGCTGCGCTATCGTCGCCGCCAGCCATACCGCACCAGTACGCGTGGTCGGCTGCGAACCGGCCGGCGCCGACGATGCCCGCCAGTCGTTCCTATGCGGTAAACGGATCACGCTGGACACGCCCGAGACCATGGCCGATGGTCTGCGCGCGTCCCTGGGACGACGCAATTTCGGCATCATCCGCAAGCTCGTCGACGACATCGTCACGGTCGAAGAGGTGGAGATCGTATCCGCCATGCGGCTGATCTGGGAACGGATGAAAATCCTGATCGAGCCGTCGGCGGCGGTGCCGGTGGCGGCGCTGATAAAGGGCGCGGTCGATATCCGTGGCCGCACCGTCGGCGTCATCCTCAGCGGCGGCAATATGGACCTGAACCGCTTGCCCTGGCAATCATCCGGGCAATAGGCAGCGACTACCCGCGGTCCGCGGTCCGCGGCGGCGCGCCGTCGTCCTCCAGGATGCTGACCTTCTGTCCGGGGCGCAGCCGTTCCGCGCCGCGCACGATGATCCGGTCGCCGGCGTCTATGCCCCCGGTTATCTGGATCATGCCGCCGGCGCCGAGCCCGGTCGTCACCGATACGCGCTCCGCGGTATCGTCGTCGAGCACGCGATAAACGGAAGAACCCTCCCGGCGCAGCACCAGCGCATCCCGTGGCACGGCCAGCACCTTGATCGGCTCCGCGCTGGGCACCGCCATACGCACGGATTCGCCGACCCGCCAGGGCGTGGGCGGCACCGAGACACGGATCTCAAACAGATGGCTGCGGCCGTCACCGAACGGGACCAGGGTGCGCACCGCGCCGGATCCACGCGTATTGTCGGTGCGGATGACAAGCTCGGTCCCTTCGCTGACATAGTTGAGGCTGGCCAGCGGTGCGCGTGCCACCACCTCCAGGCTGTCGGGCTGGATCAGTCGGATCACCGGGTCACCGGCCGAGGTGTACTCACCCGGGTTCTGCAGCCGCTCGGTGACGATGCCCGGAAAGGGTGCACGGATCCGGGTCTTGGCCAGCTGGACTTCGATCTGGCTGCGGCGCGCATCGGCCACGGTCAACTCGCCGATGGCCCCCTGCAGGTCCGACTCGGTCTCATCGAGCTGGTTGCGGGCGGCGACATTCTCCGCCGCCAGCTGGCGCAGACGCCGGGCTTCCTTTTCGAGGAATTCACGCCGGCTGATCTCCCTGGCGACGATACCGCTGTACTCATCGCGCTGTAGCGTGAGATAGGTGTCGTCCATCCGCGCGACCACGGCGCCTTTCTCGACCCGGGTTCCGACTTCGGCGACGAACAAGAGCTGTCCCTGGACTTCCGCCGAAAGCAGAGCGTCGTTGCGGCTGACCACGGTGCCGGGCAGCTCCAGGGTTGGCGCCAGTTCAGTCATACTGGCCTCGATCACGCGGACTGACGCGGGTGGCGGCCCCTGTTGGGCGAGGACCGCAGGTGCAGCCAGCAACAGCGCCGGGAGCAGCCGGGCCGGGGAGAAGCTTGAAAGATGAATCACTTGGAGGCTCCGGGAAATCAAAAATTGTCGTGGCGCTGGGCGAAACTGCCTTCCGCACCCACACCGGCCGCGGCGCGCGCTGGCGCCGTCTCGCCGAGACGCAGCAGGCTCGGCAACAGGATGAGGGTGAATAGCGTGCTGACGGTCATACCGCCGACGATCACTGCGGCGATACCGCGGTATAACTCGGTGCCGGCACCGGGCACCAGGAGCAACGGCAGCATGCCGAAGATGCTGGTCAGCGTGCTCATCAGGATCGGTCGCAGACGGTAGCGTACCGCCTGCTCGACCGAGTCGCGTCGTGCCATGCCCCCACGTTCCGCGACCCGGGTCTGATGTACCAGCAGGATGGCGTTGTTGACCACCAGACCGGTCAAGGTGATAAAGCCGATCATGGTCAGCAGATCCATCGGCTGGAACGTGATCAGATTGGTGATGCGCAGCGAGATCACACCGCCGACGATCGCCAGCGGCAGCGCGATGACTACCATCAGGCTGTCACGGAAAGAGCGGAACAACGCGCTCATCAGCAGATAAAGGATGGCGATGGCCAGGGCCAGGCTCTGAGCCATATTACGGATCGCGGTGTCCTTGTCGTCAGCGGTGCCCTGGTAGGCGATGTCCCCGTCTTCGGGCAGCTGTTCACGGATGACCGGATCGACCTGCTCTTTGATCAGATCGATGGCGACGCCCAGAGGCATATCGGTCGGCGGCGTCACGATCAGCGTGATCGTGCGGCGGCGATCGACGCGGCGGATCTGATCTGGACCAGCGGTCCGGGTCAGCTCTACCAGTTCGCCCAACGGCTGCACGCCACTGTCCGGCGTCACGATCGGCGTCGCCATCAGCTGTTCCGGCGTATCCCATGCCTGACCGCGGAGGATGACATCGAGCCGTTCGTTGCCGTCGAAGTAATCGCCGACATACAGACCGTCGCCCAGGGCGCGGATGACCCTGGCCATGGTCTGACGGTCCCAGCCGGATTCGGCGATGCGTCGTTCCCTCGGGAGCAGACGCAGCTCCGGCTCCGCCAGTTCGACACCCGGGACCGGTCGTACGCGGGCGCCGGGCAGCGCCTGCGCAATAGCGCCCATACCGGTGATAGCCGCGGACAGCATGGCTTCGATATCACGGCTCTGTATATTCACATCGATCGAGCGGCCGCCACCGAGACGACCGAACAGCGAGGCCCTGTTGACGAACACCAGGGTGTCCGGGAAACCGCGCATCACCTCGCTGTTGAGCACTTCGACCATTTCGTCGACATCGTCGCGATCCTTGGTGCGGGCGCCCATAAAGCCAAAGCGGCCGAACAAGCCGAGGAAGTAACTCTCGAGGGCCGGTTCCGCATCGCCTTCCAGGAACGGCAGCATGCGCTGATTGACCACATCTGCGAATTCTGTCTTGGCGGCGCCGACACTTACGCCGGGCGGCGGCAGGATAAATCCGAACATGAAGTTCTGTTTGCCCTCGGGCAGATAGTCAGTGTCGGGTATCAGCCAGGCGGTCAGTCCGACCGCGATCGCGGTCAGTCCGACGATCCAGCCGGTGCGCCGCTTTGGCGTGTCGGTCCACGACATGATCAACCCGGTGCCGTGGCGCCACCAGGGTTCGTGAGGATCGGTCAGGTTGATATTCTTGAGCCAGCTGGTTGCAGCTGTCGGTATCACGGTGATCGCGATCAACAGGGAGGCGACGACCGCGATCGCGATCGCCAGCGCCAGGTCGGAGAACAGCTGGCCCGCAATATCCTGCAGGAACACGATCGGCAGGAAGATCGCCACCGTGGTCGCGGTCGACGCCACCAGCGCCCCCCACACCTCGCTGGCGCCATTCATCGCCGCGACATGGCTGGGCACCCCTTTTTCGCGTAGCCGGACGATGTTCTCCAGCACCACGATCGCGGCATCGAGCACCATGCCCACCGCAAACGCGAGACCGGCCAGCGAGATGATATTGAGCGTGCGGCCACCGGCATTGAGTGCGATAAAGGTGACGAACAGCGAGATCGGGATGGCCAGCGCTACCATCATGGTGGCGCGGAAGCGGCGCATGAACCACCACAGGATCGCCACTGCAAGCATGATGCCGATCATCAGATTATTGCGCAGCATCGACACCGACTGCTTGATATAGACGGTCTCGTCATAGGCCTGTTTCATATACAGACCGGAGCGCTTCAGCGGCCCTTCGTTTAGCGCGGCGACGACCTGTTTGAGCTCGGTCATCACCTCGAGCACGTTGACGTTTTGCTCGGGCTGGGCGTTGATCGCGATAGACGGGCCGCCGTCCTGGTTCAAGGTGCCGGTCGGATCCCGCAGTACGGTCTCGATCCGGGCGATGTCGTAGAGATGCACCGGTTGACCATCGCGCCAGTCGAGCACCATGTCGTTAAAGCCCTCGACGCTGTACTTGCCGGTGAAACGCAGCGTGTAGGAGCGTCGGCCGACATCGGTAAAGCCCCCGGACACGTCCTCGTTACCGCCGGTGAGCCGTGCCAGAGTCGGTATGTCGATACCGAGCGCGGCGGTCCGGTACGGATCGAAGGTGATGCGTACCTCACGCCCGCGGCCGCCGTAGATCGACGCGTTGGAGATACCCGGGATACGCTCGATGCGCGACTGCACCACTTCTTCGACAAAATCCTGATAGCTGGTGATATCGCGGTCATTGCCCGGCAGCGGCCGCAGCGCGAACCAGGCGATGGCGGTGCCGAATTCGCCGCGGCCGGCATAGATCACCGGCTCGTCGACATCCGGCGGGTAACTCGGCACGCGATTGAGCCGGTTCATCACCTCGATCAGCGCTCGTTCCAGCGGGATATCGACAGCGAAAGTGAGGTTGATGGAGGAAGAACCGCGGCTGGCGGAAGAGGTGATCTTCTCCAGGCCGGGGAGGCCGCGCAATGCGTCCTCCTGGGGCTCGAGAAGCTCCGCCTCGACTTCTTCCGGCGCTGCGGCCCGCCAGCGGGTGTTGATTTCGATCAGCGGCCGCTCGACATTGGGGATCATCTGCACCGGCATATGCGACAGCGCGATGCCGCCGAACATCAGCACCATGATGATGGCGACGATCACCGCGGTCGGGTTGCCGATGGCGGGGCGGGTGAGATTCACGATGTCTGCCTCTTGGATGCCGGGCCGGGAATTGTAGTCCTTGCGACCGCAATTCTCACGTTTAATTCCCCGCGCGAGGCCCGGGTGAGGGGCTTTTTACACCGTTCCCGGTTAGCGCTGCAGTATGCTGGAGCGTCCCACCAACGGGAGGACAGGGCTATGGACCAGGAGATGGTCACCCATACCGGCGGCTGCCATTGCGGCGCCGTCCGCTTCGAGGTTGACGCGCCGCCCGGGCTACAGGCGTATGAGTGTAATTGTTCGATCTGCGCGATGACCGGTTTTGTGCACCTGATCGTTCCGCAGCGGGATTTCCGTCTGCTGGGTGGCGCCGATGCGCTGAGCGAATATCGATTCAATACCGGCACGGCGCGACACCTGTTTTGTCGTCGCTGCGGCATCAAGTCGTTTTATGTGCCGCGCTCGAATCCGGATGGATTCAGTATCAACGTCCGTTGTCTGCAACCGTCGTCGCTGGCTTCTGTCACCGTGCAGACGTTTGATGGCCGTAACTGGGAGCAGGCAGCCGGCGCTCTGGAACACCTGAGCCGCTAGCGCTTTGGATCGCCCGGATCCTCGTCTGGCACGACAGGAAAGCAGGTCGCGGGCGGCGGCGTGCAGATCAATTCAGGGTCGTCTGGCCTCGCGCGTCTGGCGATGACGATCACCCAGTAGTCGACATGGGGCGCGTAGATATTGCGCGCATAGGCCACGCCCACTTCGTTCTGCTCGTCAAAACCCGCGCCCTCGCCAAGCAGGTGCGCGCGATGCGCCGGCGAAGCCAGCAAGGCTTCCCATACCGCGTCGGGTGATTCGATGCCGCCGACGATGGATTCCACGTTGTTCGCCAGACCGTCGCGGTAGATGTCGGGCAAGGGATAGCCTGCTTCGCGCAACATCCGATTGGGTCCCCGGTGTTCCGGGCTGATGTGGGAAAGATAGCCTCGGGTCGCCATATCCCTGGCCCGGGATTCTGCAAACGCCTGCAGCGTGGGGCTGCATTCAAGATCAGATCGATTATGGGAAAAATCGATAAGCTTATGAAATATATGTAATTCATTATTGTCCAACACACAGTCACTGAGGGCATTCGCGACCCGCTGCGGGGACGCCTGTCCTGGCTCGGGCACGATGGCCATCGCCAGGCCGCTGCCGCCAGATGGGGCGCAGGTGACCATCAGCGTCAGCAACAGGCGCGCGGACTGACGCGGGCTTGCCGATATCGCGATCCGCAGATTTCCGAGCCATCGCATAAAATTGTTGGACCTTGCCCGGCATGGGTTTTGTTCCCGAACCGCCTGAGGGTGGGCAGATCGGGCCAGAGCGGTAGAATACCGATCCCCTGCGCAAAATCCTCCGGACCTGGCTGAACAATGAGACTGCGTTTTTCCATCTTCATCCTCTGCTTGTTGCCCGCAGCGGTGCTGGCCGAGACCCGCTTTGTCGAACTCGAGGTGACCTTGCGCTCAGGTCAGGGCACGAGCTTTAGTATCGTGCGTATGGTGCGCAGCGGATCACCGGTCGAGGTTCTCGAGACGAGCGCTGCCAGCGGATATTCACGAGTCCGGGTGGCGGGCGGTACCGAAGGCTGGATCCTCACGCGCTATCTGACTGATTCGCCGATCGGAGCCGAGGCGCTGGTCGCAGCGCGGCAGCGGGTCGACCAGCTCAGCCGCGAGAACCGGGAACTGATCGAGGAACGCAATCGCTTGATGTCCGAGGGCGATGACCTGGCCGGCGATTTGCAGCGCCTCAAGGATCTGTCCGCCAACGCGATCTCGCTGGAGCAGACCAACCAGCGGCTGACTGCCGCGGCGGCGCGGCATGAGCAAACCATCGAAGGTCTGAGCGCCGAAAACGCCCGACTTGCCTCGACCGCCCGTCGCGACTGGTTCCTGGCCGGGGCCGGCGTCCTGGTAGCGGGTCTGCTGTTCGGGCTGATCCTGCCGCGGATCCGCTGGCAGCGACGCCGCAAGTGGAACGACCTCTAGCCCGGCTCGAAGCCGCGCTCAGACTTCTTTTCCGGCCAGATACATCCAGGTCTCGACTACGGTGTCCGGATTGAGGGACATGCTCTCGATGCCCTGGTCGAGCAGCCAGCGCGCGAAGTCGGGATGATCGGACGGTCCCTGACCACAGATGCCGATGTACTTGCCGCTGTCGCGACAGGCCTTGATGGCCATCGACAGCAGGGCCTTGACCGCGTCATTCCGCTCGTCAAACAGCTCTGCGATGATGCCCGAGTCCCGATCCAGTCCCAGCGTCAGCTGTGTCATGTCGTTGGAACCGATAGACATGCCGTCGAAATACTCCAGGAATGCGTTGGCCAGCAGCGCGTTGGAGGGGATTTCGCACATCATGATCAGCTTCAGCCCATGCTGCCCGCGCTTGAGGCCATTGGCGGCCAGTAGCTCGGTGACCTGCCGGGCCTCGTCGACCGTGCGCACGAACGGCACCATCACCTGGACATTTTCCAGACCCATATCCTCGCGGACCTTGCGCAGCGCAAGACATTCCAGTTCGAAACAGGGTCGGAACGAAGGCTCGATATAGCGGGAGGCGCCACGGAAGCCGAGCATCGGGTTCTCTTCATGGGGCTCGTAGCGGCTGCCGCCGATCAGGTTCGCATACTCATTCGATTTGAAGTCGGACAGGCGCACGATCACCGGTTCGGGCGCGAACGCAGCTGCGATATTGGCGATGCCCTCGGCGAGGCGGTCGACGAAGAAGCTCACCGGATCCGGATAGCCGGCCATCTGATGGCCGATCGTCTGTTTGAGCTGTTCGTCCAGCTGGTCGAATTCGAGCAGGGCCTTGGGATGCACACCAATCATCCGATTGATGATGAACTCCAGACGTGCCAGGCCGACCCCGCGGTGAGGTATGCCGGCGAAGTCGAAGGCGCGGTCCGGATTCCCTACGTTCATCATGATCTTGACCGGGATCTCAGGCATCGCGTCGAGTTCGATGGTCTTCTCTTCAAAATCGAGGATGCCTTCGAAGATGCGTCCCTCGTCGCCCTCGGCGCAGGATACGGTGATACCGATATCGTCCTTGAGCACATCGGTGGCGTCCCCGCAGCCGACCACTGCCGGGATACCGAGTTCGCGGGCGATGATTGCCGCATGGCAGGTGCGCCCGCCACGATTGGTGACGATCGCGGACGAGCGCTTCATGACCGGTTCCCAGTCCGGGTCAGTCATGTCCGCGACCAGGACGTCGCCTGGCTGGACCCGGCTCATCTCGCTGACTTTCCGGATCACCCGGGCCGGGCCGGCCCCGATCCGATGGCCGATACTGCGGCCGGTGACGAGCACTCGCGAGTGCGACTTCAGGTGGAAGCGCTGCAGCGTTCTGCCGCTGCGGCTCTGCACCGTCTCGGGTCTGGCCTGGAGGATATACAGCTTGCCGTCGTCACCGTCTCTGCCCCATTCGATGTCCATCGGCCGGCCGTAGTGTTCTTCGATGATCAGCGCCTGGCGCGCCAGTTCCTCCACGTCGGCGTCGTCAAGACAGAAGCGGTTCCGGTCCTCCTGGGTCACATCGATGGTCTTGGTGGCGTCGCCGTCTTCGCCGAACACCATCTTGATCGCCTTGCCGCCCAGGCTGCGGCGCACGATGGCGGTCTTGCCTGCGCGCAGCGAAGGCTTGAATACATAGTATTCATCAGGATTGACCGCGCCCTGTACGACGGTCTCGCCGAGACCCCAGGCGGAGGTGATAAAGACGACGTCACGGAAACCCGTATCGGTATCCAGCGTGAACATGACGCCGCTGGCGCCGAGGTCGCTGCGCACCATATGTTGCACGCCCGCCGACAGGGCGACCAGGCTGTGGTCGAAGTCCTGATGCACCCGGTAAGCGATGGCGCGGTCGTTGAACAGGGAGGCGAAGACTTCGTGCACCGCTTTTATGACCGCATCGAGACCACGCACGTTCAGATAGGTCTCTTGCTGGCCGGCAAACGACGCCTCAGGCAGATCCTCAGCTGTTGCCGATGAGCGCACGGCAACGGCGATGTCCTTGCCTGCGGCCATGGTTTTCCACGCGACGCTGAGTTCTTCGTGCAAGCGTGGTTGCAGTGGCGTGTCCATGATCCAGCCGCGGATCTCGGCGCCGGTGCGGGCCAGCTTGACCACGTCGTCCACGTCGAGCTCGGCCAGGACCTGATGGATCTTCTTGTCCAGGCCGCCCTGAGCGAGGAAGTCCCGATAGGCCGTGGCAGTGGTGGCGAACCCCCCCGGAACGGTGACCCCCAGATCCGTCAGCCGGTGGATCATCTCGCCCAAAGACGCGTTCTTGCCGCCGACGGACTCCACGTCCGTCATGCCTAGCTGACTAAACTGAACGATGTATGGCTCCACTTGGCGCTCCCTTACGATGCCTGACTACCTTTTTCCGGGCCGGGGATGCACAATGCCCGCGGGCCAGGAGGCTGGCGCCGAATCGCGGATTGCATCATGAATCATAGGACAGTTTTTTTCGTCTCAGACCAGACGGGGATCACTGCGGAGACACTCGGGCACAGCCTGATGACGCAGTTCGATGGCCTGAAATTTCGCAGTATCACTGTGCCATTTATCGACAGTGCTGACAAGGCGAAAAATGCGGTCAACCGGATCAACCTGACGGCCGAGGTAGAGGGCGCCAGACCGATCGTATTTGCCACTTTCGTCAATGACGATGTTCGCGAGATCCTGCAGACCAGCCGCGGCCTGTGTCTCGATTTCTTCGACGCCTTTATCGGGCCTCTGGAGCGCGAACTGGAAGTGCGCTCCTCGCATACCTCCGGCCGCGCGCACGGCGTCTCCAACAGCAATGCTTATGCGCGGCGTATAGACGCAATGAATTTCGCGCTGGAGAATGACGATGGCGCCTCGGTGCGGGACTATGGCCGAGCCGATCTGATCCTGGTCGGTGTGTCACGCTCGGGCAAGACGCCAACCTGTCTGTATATGGCCCTGCATTACGGGATCTTCAGCGCCAATTATCCCCTCGCCGATGAGGAATTCGAGAGCGGTCAGCTGCCGCGGGTGCTACAGGAACACAAGGACAAGATTTACGGGCTGACCATCGCGCCCGACCGCCTGCATCATGTCCGTAACGAGCGCCGTCCGGACAGCCGCTATGCCTCGATGCAGCAAGTCAGCTACGAACTACGCTCCGCCGAGCAACTGATGAAAACGAGTGGTATCCCGTTCCTCAACACCACCGAGTGTTCGATCGAGGAGATCGCGAGCACGATCATCCACGAGAAAGGCCTGCGGGATCGCGACGAGGAAGAGGGCGCAGAAGGCTGAGTGTCGGCCGCAGGGTGCCGCGGCGGTGCCGGAGTCAGATGATGCCGGTGGGTCGATCCAGCCCGGCGAGCTCGGGCAGCCGGGCCATGTCTCTGGCCGCCTGGCCCAGATCGGCGGTCAGTACCGCCGCGTCACCGCTGCAGTCCCCGCCGGGTGGCATGAATCGTTCGAGATAGATACGCAATGTCGCTCCGGCCGTTCCAGTACCGGAGAGCCGGAAAACGATCCGCGAATCGCCGGACAGCGTGACGCGTACTCCCTGATGGTCTGAGGTGCTGCCGTCTACCGGATCGTGGTAGGAGAAGACGTCAGCATGGCTCACGGTGACACTGGCGCCCCGCTTACCGACCAGGGTTCCGACGGCACCTTCGATTCCGTCGAAGACGCTTCGGCCGGTCGCCGCGTCGGCGATGAAATAGTCGTGACGGCAAAACGCATGGCGCCCATATTCACGCCAGTGATCGCGGATGAGGCTGGGCACATCCTTGCCGGTCGCGGCCTGAAGATCCAGCCAGAACAGCACCGCCCACAACCCGTCTTTCTCACGTGCGTGACTCGAGCTGGTGCCGAAACTCTCTTCGCCGCACAGATCGACCAGACCGGCCTCGAGCAGGTTGCAGAAGAAACGCCAGCCGGTGGGTGTCTCATAGCAGGGGATACGGAGCCGCTCTGCCACCGCATCAACTGCCCGGCTGGTAGGCATGGAGCGGGCCACACCGGCCAGGCCATCACGGTAACCCGGCGTCAGCGTGGCATTGGCCGCGAGCACCGCCAGGCTGTCTCCGGGCGACACCACCAGGCCACGCCCCAGGATCATGTTGCGATCGCCATCGCCGTCCGAGGCCGCTGCGAATTCGGGCGCTTGATCACCATCCATCATCTGCACCAGGTCGGCCGCGTCGACTGGGTTGGGATCCGGATGGCCGCCACCGAAGTCCGGCAGCGGTGACGCGTTGATGACCGTGCCCGAGGGAGCGCCGAGCCGCCGGACCAGGATTTCTTCGGCATACGGACCGGTGACGGCATGCATGGCGTCGAATCGCATGCGGAAGCCATGTCTGAAGAGTTTGCCGATGCGGTCAAAATCGAACAGCGATTCCATCATCCCGGCGTAGTCGGCGACCGGGTCTACAACCTCTACCCACATCTCTCCATAACGACGCTGGCCAAGGTGGTCCAGATCGACACTGCCGATGTCTGCGCTCAGATAGCGGTCGATTGACCGGGTCGCCTGGTAGATCTCGGCGGTGACGGCTTCCGAGGCCTGGCCGCCGGAACCGGTGTTGAACTTGAGACCGAAGTCACCCTCCGGTCCGCCGGGGTTGTGGCTGGCGGTCAGGAGAAAACCACCCAGAGCCGCGCGCTGACGGATGAGCATGGATGCGGCCGGTGTCGATAACAGGCCCCCGGCGCCGACGATCAGACGGGACACGCCGTTGGCCGCGGCCAACTCCGCGAGTATTTGTAGTGCCTCGCGATTGAAAAAGCGGCCGTCACCGCCGGCGACGACGGTGGCGCCGTCAAAGTCGCCAGCGCTGTCGAAGATTGCCTGCAAGAAATTTTGCAGGTAATTCGGCTGGCGGAATGTCGCTACCTTGCGCCGCAGTCCGGCGGTGCCAGGCTGCTGGTCAGGATATGGCGTAGTTGGAACACTTTGGACTTTCAATGTCAACCGACTGCACGACAGAGTTGGCGATGATCGCTGTGCTATATTCAGGCCCATGATAGCAGACAGCCTGCTGCGTTTACCGCGACCTGCGAGGGTCGGTAGTTTCACCGCCTTGATGTCTCTCTACGAGAGCAACTTCGTGCGGTTGGGATGGCTGTTCTCAGACACAACGGATCTCGGCGCGCCGATGATCTCGACGGTCGCTGAAGACCTGCCCTTGTTCCTCGATGTCATCGAGATGACGCGTTACACGACGACCTTGCGCATGACCTACCTGTTTGATGATCCCGAGGGGCAGGTCGCCGATCCCGATCTCCGCATACGGCTGTATCATGACGCGCGCCTGGCAGAGGCCATGGCTTGCACTGATCAGCATCGACATGCCGTGCTGCGTCAACTCGACCCCGGGCCTGGCGCTGAATTGTCACGGCGCTGGACCCGTAACGTCATGCTCAACAAATGGCTGGAATACTGCTCCGACAAGGGGCATCGCTTCGGGCCGAGAAAAACAGAGCAAGAATCAGCTGTGTTTTCGTGATTCAGTTCCGCTAAAGACACCTACCCCATCGGTTATATTGCGACGAGGTGTGGTCCTCGACGGCTGCCGTTTTGTGCGGTCCGTCACAGGATCCGATACATGGCGTAGCAACGATGATGATCTCGCGGACCGAAGTCGAGCAGGACGAGCAGCTTGTCAACCTGTTCCGCAATCGCGCCCAGCTCAAGAAAGCCTATCTCGAGCTGCAGGATCAGTGCGCCGGTCTCAAGGACCAGCTGCGTAATTCACAGGCATCCACGCGCCGGGCGGAGGAGCGACTGGAGGCGATCGAGCGATTGATGGCCAGGCCCGAGGCGGGGTTCAGCGGGCTGGTCTATTTCCAGTTGCGATCGCTGTGGCGCGCCTGCAACGAACAGCTGAAGAAATTCAGCGAGGAACTGCAGCGGCAGCAGGACGACCGCGAGCGCAAACGCCAGATCCTGCGCTTCAACGAGGATCGCGGCAGGCGTCTCGCGGATCTGGCTGATCTGCTCTCCCGGGTAAAGGCCGAGTCGGATGTCTGCAGCGAACGTGTGCGCGAGATAGAGAGTGAGCTGGCGCAGCGCCGCGGCTTCTGGAACTACTTCCGGCGCAAGGAACTGCGGAGCCAGCAACTTGAGGTGGCTTCGGATCAGGCGGCGGTACGTCAGCGGCTCGACGAACTGATCGAGCGCAGGATCAAGATCGAGAGCGAGCCCTGGCCGGAGTTCACCGGGCTCAGTATCGAAGGCCGGCGTGCGATCAATATCGCCGCCATCGCGTATGCGCACCAGCTGTTCACCCAACTCTCCGTGATCGACATAGCACGTCTGTGCAAGGATGCGGTGGTGCGGCCGATCCAGGATCACAAATACGGTTCAGAGGAAGACTGTAGCCGCCTGATCGGCAAGATACAGAAGCTGTCCGAGCAGGTCTCTGCCGGTCAGGTCGATGCCGAGAAGCTGCGCCGCGTGGCCAGGGATATCCGCAAACATGCAGAGTTTCGCAATCCGGATGAGACCGTCCCCGTCGCGAGCTCACTGGATGACATGATGTTTCATGACAGCGACGGCAGGCCGGTCCCGGCCCAGGTCAATGTGATGGCCGAGGAATACTGGGACCTGTACGACGTTTTCCTTGCTTGAGCGGGCCGGCAGGTGCCGGTTCTATTCACCGCCCTCGGTCACGGGCCTTGTCCCGCGACCGGCCGAGATCGCGATCACCCTCCGCGCCCAGCGGTTCAGATCGTCCAATACCGCATACAGATAGGGCACCAGTACCAATGAGGTCAGGGTCGAGAAGGCGAGACCTCCGATGATGGCCCGCGCCATGGGGAAGTAGGGCGGGGAGCCGATATTGTCGCCGCCGACTTTGGTCGTACTGATCGCCAGCGGCAGCAGACCCAGGATCGTGGTCAGAACTGTCATCAGGATCGGCCGCAGCCGGTCACGACCCGCCTGCAATATCGCCGTGTCCCGGGCCATGCCTTCGCGGCGCAGGTTGTTCACGTGATCGATTAGCACGATGCCATTGTTCACCACCACGCCTATCAGGATCATGATGCCGATCGAGGCCATGAACGAGAACGTCGTACCCGTGATCAGGAAGAACCAGAACACGCCGACGATCGAGAACGCGATCGAGGTGATGATCGACAGCGGATACAGGGTCGACTCGAACAGAGCCGCCATCACGATGAATATCAGCGCCACGCCCAGCATGATATTCACGCCCATTATCTGCTGGGTTTCATCGGCCCGTTCGAAGCCGGAGCCGAACTTCCAGGCATAGCCCGGCGGTAGCGCGAAGCTGTTCATCACGCTCTCCACCGTCGGCCGGATCTCGTCCATGCTGGTGTCCTTCAGCGTCGCCTCGATCACCGACGCCGTCTTGCGATCGATGCGCTGGATCTCCTGCAGCGCGCGTTTGACATCGAAATCAGCCACGCTGCCCAGACGCACGCGCTCTCCATCCGGCGTAAACAACGGCAGGTCGGCCAGTTGCTCAATACTCTGCCGATCGGAATCGCGGAAGGCGAGTCGCACGTCGATCTCGCCGTCTTCACCCCTGAAGTCGCGCAGGTTTTCTCCACGCAGCGCAACCGCCACTGCGGACGCCACGTATTCCGGGGTCAGCCCGAGCTGGCCGGCGCGGTCCCGGTCGATGCTGATCTGCACCTCCCAGTCGCCCGAGCCGATATCAGAACGGACATCGGACAAGCCGTCCAGATTGCTCAACACGCGTATGACCTCCGGCGTCAGCCGGGCCAATTCGTCGGTCGATTCACCGCTGATCTGGATACTGAAGCCTTCCTGCCCACCCTGCTGCTCGAGGTCGAAACCCGGCTTGCCGATGACGATCTCCGGCAGGTTCTCCTCGATCCGGCGGATGACCTCGCCGGTGGGCACCTGCGCCTCCTCCTCGGGGGTCAGCAGCAACACGGTCTGACCGCGGCCGGGGTCGTAGTAGCTGTAGACCGAACGGATATCGAAGGCTTCCTGATTGGCGAACAGGTACTCCTCGATCTGATCGACGGCTTGCTCCACGCGCTCCACCGGGTAGGTCCCTTCGATGTTGTAGACCAGCAACAGCCGGCGCCCGGCCTCCTGGGGGAAGGTATCGAATTTCACGAACTTGATCGGGATGGCCACGCTGGCCAGGGTCAGCACGGTGATCAGCGCCATGATCCACCGTCGCCGCAGGCCCCAGGCCAGCGTTTTCTCGTAGCGGTCGATCAGCCGACCCATGCCCGAGCCACTCACCGTCGGCGGCGGTGGCGGGATCCTGGCCGCCAGCATCGGTACCAGGGTCTGCGAGATCGCCAGCGAGGCAAGCATGGCGACGACGATGCTGGTCGCCACATGGGTGAGGAACACGGTGATGTCGGTCTGGGTGCCGAATAGCACCGGCAGAAAAACGATGATCGAGGTCAGCGTCCCCGCCATCACGGCTAGCCCGACCTCGCGGACACCCATCAGCGTAGCCTTCAACGGATCGTCCGGCATCATCTGGCGATAGCGGAACACGCTCTCGGTGACCACGACTGCGTTGTCGACCAGCATGCCGATGGCCAGCATCAGCCCCATCATCGACAGGATATTGAGGCTGATATCGAGGAAGTACATGGCGCCGAGCGTGATCAGGATCGAGAACGGTACCGCCAGCACCACGATAGCGGTGGTGGCTGCCTGGCGCAGGAACAGATAAAGGACAGCGAAGGCGAGAGCGGCACCGATGGCACCAGACTTGAGCAGATTAGACAGTGACGAGGTGACGCCGTCCGCCTGGCTTTCCAGCGCAAAGATATTGATGCCCTGCATCTGCGAGGTCAGAGCCGCCTGTTCGACTTCCGCCGTGACGCGCCGAGCCACGTCGACGAGATTCGAACCGGTCTGTTTGTAGATGTCGAGGCCGATCGCATAGGAGCGATCCAGGTGACGTCCATAGTTGCGTTCGGGCGCGCGCATGCGGATGTCCGCGATCTCCGTCAGGCGCAGGTTCTCGCGCACCAGGATGTCGCCGACTTCCTCCACCGTCCGCAGCTCGCCGATCGGCCGCACGCTGAAGCGCCGCTGATTGTCGGTCAGACGGCCGGCGCTGACCGAGAAATTGGACTTCTCCAGCAGGCTACGTAATTCATTGAGATCGACGCCGTGGGCGGCGACCCGGTCAGCGTTTAACAGGATCAGTATTTCCCGCGGGTCGACACCATACAGCTCCACCCTTGATACGCCGTCGATACGCTCTATTCTGCGTTTGAGATTGCGATCCAGCATGTCGTAGGCATCAGACAGGTCCCGCTCGCTCGAGATGCGCAGATTGAGGATCGGCTGGTCGCCGAAGGAACCGGTAAAGATCAGGATGCGCTGGATGTCATCCGGCAGCTGGTCACGTACCGCGTCGACCTTGGCCCGTGCTTCGATGCCCTTGGCCCCGGTCTCGGATTCCCAGCTGAACTGCAGGAATATCTCTGCCTGATCCTGACGCGAGGTCGAGCGCATCCGCTCGACACCGCTCAAGGTCGCGAGCGACTCTTCGATCGGCCGGGTGATTGTGCGTTCGATCTCTTCCGGCGTGGAATTAGGGTAGGGGACCTGGATGAAGATGCCCGGGAACTCGATGTCCGGGAACTGTTCGAGCGGCAACAGGCGCACCGAGACCAGCCCGATCAGGGACAGGGCGACGAAAATCATCACCGTGGTCACCGGCCGCCGGAGGGCGATCTGCGTATGTCTCATCAGCTGGCTTCCGTCAGCGCATTGACCGGACCAGTGGCGACCCACTGTTTACGGTCAAGCAAGGAGTAGACCACCGGTATCACCAGCAGGGTCAGGAAGGTCGAGACCAGCAGCCCGCCGATCACCGTGATCGCCATCGGTGCACGCACTTCGGCGCCTTCGCCAAAGCCGAGCGCCATCGGCAACAGACCGAGGGTCGTGGTCAGCGTGGTCATCAGGATCGGTCGCAGTCGCGCCCGGCCTGCCTCCATGATCGCTTCGGTACGCGAGGTGCCTTCGGCGCGGAGCTGGTTGATCAGGTCGACCAGCACGATCGCGTTATTGACCACGATACCGGCGAGCATGATCAGGCCGATAAACACCACCACATTGATCGTGGTGCCAGTGAGGAACAATGCGAGTACGGCGCCGACCAGGGCGAGCGGGATAGTGAACAGGATCACGAAGGGATGGATTAATGACTCGAATTGTGAAGCCATGACCAGATAGACCAGGAAGATGGCCATGGCCAGCGTGAACATCATCGACCTGAAGGATTCGGTCATCTCCTCGCTTTGACCGGTGACCAGCGCGGTAATCCCCGGCGGCAAAGACGTGCCGCGCAACACCGACGAGACTTCCTCCACAGCAGCCGCAAGATCGCCGTAGTTCAGATTGGAGGAGATGACCGCGACCCGCTCCTGATCGTGGCGGCGGATCTCGGCCGGGCCGGTGGTGATCTGGATGTCGGCCACAGCCTTGAGCGGTATCGGCCGGTCGCTCATCGGATTGATGATCAGTTCTTCGATCTCTGTGACTGACGATCGACGGGTATCCACGCTGCGCACCAGCACATCGATCTTCTTGTCGCGCCACGTGTAACGGGTCGCGACCTGGCCGCGGACTTTGTTGACGACCACGTCCGCGACGTCACGCACCACCAAGCCGAGACGGGCCGCGCGTTCCTGATCGAACAGGATCTGGATCTCCGGGTTGCCCGCCTCGACCGTGCTCTTGATGTCCGCAAAGCGTGGTGACTCATCCAGCTGTCGGACGATGCTTGTCGTGGCGCTCTCCAGCTGATCCAGGTCGAAGCCGGTGATTTCTATTTCCAGCGGGGTGCGGAAGCTGAACAGAGCGGGGCGCCCGAATTCGTAGGACACGCCAGCCATGTTGCCCAGAGCCTGACGCATCGACGCCATCGCGCGGTCCTCGTCTTCCCTGGACGCGCCGGATCGGAGGCGGACGTTGAGTTCGCCGGTGTTCTCGCCGGCGTCGACCGGGCTGGCATCGAGCCGGTTGCCGGTGCCGGCGACAGAAAAAGAAAGATCAAGCTCGTCGAGAGCGGCAGCAGCCTTCTGTACCTGCTGCAGGGCTCGGTCCGTCGCCGACAGCGGGGAGCCGCTGGGGAGTCGGATCTTGACGTTGAATTCACCCTGGGAGAGCTGTGGTATCAGTTCGGAGCCGAGTCGCGGCACCAGGGCAAGAGTGGCGGCCAGCGCGGCGGCCGAGGCCAGCACGATCAGCCATCGATGCCGCAACGACCAGCCCAGCAGATGAGGGTAGACGCGGGCGAGAAGGGTATAGAACCCCTGGAACAGCCACACCAGCGGACGCAGGATCCAGCCCGTCAGGGTGCTTATGCTGCTGAAGAACCTGCGCAACAGCCGCAGCACGGCCGCGACCACACGCGTAAACCGGCGCGGTGGCGCGACATCCTGCAGATCGCCGAAGCGGCTCCCCGCGCGCAAGGCCGCGAGCATCGGGATCAACGTGAGGGCGACCAGCAGAGAGAACAGCAGCGCGTAGGTCACGGTCAGGGCCTGGTCGCGGAACAGCTGACCGGCGATGCCGCTGACGAAGACCATCGGGAAGAACACGGCGACGGTGGTCAGTGTGGCGGCGACCACGGCGGTGGCGACTTCGCTGGTGCCGCGGCGGGCTGCGTTCAGCACGTCGAGACCCTGCTCCTTTTTACGCACGATGTTCTCCAGCACGACGATGCTGTTGTCCACCAAGAGCCCGACCGCCAGCGCGATGCCGCCCAGCGACATGATGTTGAGCGTGATGTCCGAGGCATACATCAGCACGAAGGTGCCGATGACCGAGATCGGGATCGCCAGGCCGATGATGAATGTGGCGCGCGCGTCACGCAGGAATGCATAGAGCACGAGCACAGCAAGCAGCCCACCCAGCAGAGCGGCCGAACGGACCTGGCCGATGGCCTGGCTGATAAAGGTCGACTGGTCGTAGATGGGGACCAGTTCGCTATTGGCGGGCAGCCGTTCACCCAGCACCTCGACGCGCTGGGTGACACGATTCGCCACCTGCACCGTGTTGGCGTCGCCTTCTTTATAGATCGCCAGCTCTACGGATTCGCGGCCGTTGATACGCGTAATCGCCTCGCGCTCCTTGAACCCGCGGGTGACGCTGGCGATATCACGCAGATACACCGGCCGTCCGCCGGGCGTAGCGATGACCGCGTCGGCGATCTCGTCAACGCTCTGGAACTCGTTGATCGTGCGGACCAGGAATCGCTGGGAACCCTCCTCAAGACGACCACCGGAGAGATTGACGTTTTCAGCGCGGATCCGATTGGATACGGTATCGATAGAGATGCCGAGTTGGGCGAGTTTTTCCTCGTCGACCAGTATCTGGATCTCGTCCTCGAAACCGCCACTGACTTTGACCGCGGCGGTACCTTCTACCCCTTCCAGATCGTTCTTGAGGTTGTCTTCCGCAAAGCGCCGCAGCAGCCGCAGCCGCACCGCACTGTCCTCCGGCGATGCGGCTGCCGGCGCCTGGGCCCCATCGACCAGCGCCAGCCTTTGTATCGGCTCGCTGGAGGGGTCGAAGCGCAACAGCAGCGGGCGCTCGGCTTCAAGCGGCAGCTCGAGGATATCCAGCTTCTCGCGCACATCGATGCCGGCGATATCCATATCCGTGCCCCAAAGGAATTCCAGGGTGACATCGGACTGGCCGGAACGGGACACCGAGCGGACTTTGCGTACGTTCTTGATCACGCCGACGCTTTCCTCGATCGGCTTGGTCAGCAGGTTTTCGATTTCCAGCGGTGCCGCACCCGTCAGTTCGGTACGGATGGTGATCGTCGGGTAGGAGAGGTCCGGCAGCAGATTGACCTTGAGACGTGACAGCGACACCGCGCCGAACAGCAGGATTGCCACGGTGAACATGACGATAGTCACGCGTCTTTCGGTGGCGATCTCTACTAGCTTCATCGTGGTGCAGGCTCCGCTGGAAGGCGTGATTCGGGAGTTTCCGGTCTAGCCGGCGTCGCTGACGCTGATGTCGATGATGTTGACGGCGGCTCCGTCCTTGAGTCCGGTCTGGCCCATCACGATCACGTCTTCACCGTCTTCGAGGCCCGCGGTGACCTCGACCGAGTCGCCGCGCGAATAACCGGTAGTGACGGCCTTTCTGACCGCAATGTCGTCCTCGACCACGAACACAAACTGCTCGTCCTGTTCGTCGATCAGCGCTGCTCGCGGCAGCAGCAGTACGGCCTGGCGCGAGTCATAGATGATATGGAAGCGCCCGAACATACCCGGTTTGAGTCGCATCTCATCGTCCGGCACGGCGATCGTGACCTTGAATGTGCCGGTCTCCGGATCGACCACCGGGCTGATCCTCAGGATCGATCCGCGGAAGCGTTGACCGGGGATGGCATCAAGGCTCAGCTCCGCTACCTGCCCGGCTGCCAGTCTGCGGAACTCCCTTTCCGGAACGAACAGGTAGGCCAGCAGCGGATCCAGGTCGGTGATGCGGAACACCGGATCATTGGGTGAGATCGTATTGCCGACCTTGATAAACCTTTCCGAGATGATGCCGTCTATGGGCGCGCGGATCTCGGTGTAGCTCAGCTCCAGCCGCGCCAGCTTGTAGGCCGCGCGCAGCGAGTCGAGTTCGAATTTGATGTCTTCGAATGCGCCCGAACTGACCAGACCGCGCTCGTGCAATTCAACGTTGCGCTCGTATTCCTGTTCCAGCTTCTTGAGGTTTGCCAGCGAGCGTTCTGCCTCCAGTCGCAGCCTGTCGCCATCGAGCCGGGCGAGCACCTGACCTGCCTTGACCCGGTCACCTTCCTCGGCGCGGATATCGATCACCTCGCCGCCGACTTTGGCCACGACCTCGGCTTCCTCGTCCGATTCGAGCGATGCGGTGCCCGAGTAGACTGCGAACACATCGCCCCGCTCGGGCTTGGTCACCTCGACCGGGACCGGTGGCGCTTCCTCTTCCTGCGCGGTCTCGTCGCTGTTGACATCGTCGCCGGGCGCGCCGCCGTCCTGGCAGCCGCTTGCCAGGAGCAGAGCAAAGACGGCGGTCAACGCCATCAAACGAGATCCAGGCGTCATAGTTCCTTCCCTTTATCCTGCCGCATCACCGGAAGCAGTCCGGAATACGGTCAAATCTGATTGCCGCGACTTTCCCGAATCACCGGCGTGCCGTCCTTGAGGCCGGACTGGCCGACGATTATGACTTCTTCGGACTCGTCCAGGCCCGAAATCACTTCGACGCTGCCGTCGCTGGCGATGCCAGTGCCGACAACCCGGCGGCGCGCGGTGCCATCTTCGACCACGAATACCGCTGTCTCGGCGTCTTCTTGCAGCACGGCCTTGGCCGGGATCAGTATCGCATCAGTGTGCACGTCATACGCAACATTGACCCGGGCGAACATGCCGGCGCGCAGTGTCCCGGCCTCATCGTCAACTTCGAGGGTGACACGGAAGTTTCCGGTCTCGGGGTCGATAGAAGGGCTGATCCGCGCCACTTGTCCGGTGAATGTCTGGTCCGGCAGCGCATCCAGCATCAGCTTGGCCGGCTGACCCACGTCGAACTGGACCAGGTCCTTCTGCGGCACATAGAGATAGGCCACGAGGCTGCCAGGATGGCTGATGTGGAACAGCACGTCGCCGGTCATCGCATTGTTGCCGACGCGTGCCAGACGCGCGCTGACCACCCCGGCGATCGGGGCGCGGATCTCGGTGTAACTCAGCTCCAGACGGGCCAGTCGATAGGCGGCATCGAGGGCATCGAGCTCAAAACGCAGATTCTCGAAGGCCCCCTGGCTGACCAGTCCGCGATCGTGCAGCTCGACGTTACGGCGGTACTCCTGTTTCAGCTTGTTCAGATCAGCCAGCGCCTGCTCCAACTGGAGCTTGAGACGATCTCCATCCAGTCGGGCCAGGACCTGTCCAGCGGTCACTTTCTCGCCTTCTTCGACCAGGGTTTCGCGGATCTCGCCGCTTACCTTGGCGACGACGGCGGCCTCCGAATCCGCCTCGAGATTGACCGTGCCCTCATGCAGCGCGACAGCATCGCCGCGGCGGGCCGGCGCAGTGACGACCGCGATC
>JBATKC010000345.1:0-13437 GCA_049669065.1 Gammaproteobacteria bacterium | reverse complement strand
ACCGCATTGAGCTCGTTACGGGTCCTGGCGGCGGCGACCGGGTCCGGCGCCGGGGTCTCCAGCGCCGCGATCAGCCGCGCACCGATATCGAACACGCTGACCGGCATCGCGGGGGCGATATCGAATTCATCACCGGCGGCCGGCGAACCGTCCAGACGGAATTCGATCCCGCCAAAGGCCAGCGTGTCGCCGGGCGCATGGCTGCCTGAAGCGACCACGTTGCCGCCCGAGTCGAGCGCCTCCCAGTTGCCCGGCGCGGTAAAACGGGCGATAAAACTCTGACCGGACCAGGCCACCGGATCGGTCACCGACGAGGAAGCGATCACGCCGGTCCCGGCGTTGCCCGGATCCGCATCGACCACGAAGCGGCCGTTGCCACCGGGGATCGCCATAAATATGCGGTCGCCCGGCTCACCGTCTTCGAGAAAACGGCCGTCGCCGATCTCGAGCCGACGCGTACCCTGGTCGCCCTGATACGTCACCTGACCACCGTTCGCCGCAAACGGTTCCGTGCTGACCCGGTTGCCGGCGAACAGATATTCGCCCCGTCCGTCCTGGCTGTTGGCCAACTGCAGCATCTGATCCTGCAGCGCCCGCACCTCGGTGGCCAGCGTCGCGCGGCCGGCATCGTTGAGTGCCGGACTGCTGGCGCGGATAGACAACTCGCGCAGCCGGTCCAACACACCGCTGACTTGTGACAGGGCCTGTTCTTCCAGCGACAGGCGGCGGCGCGCCGCCTCGGCATGGTCCTGATGGATCGCGACCTTGTCCATGGCACGATTGAGTCCAAGGATGCGCATCGCGCCCTCGGGATCATCGGCGGCGGAGAGGATGTTCTTGCCGGTGGCGACTTTGAGCTGGATATCCAGCAAGTCCGCCTGGCTGCGACGGGTCGCCGCCAGCCAGCTCTGAGACAGGGTCTGTGAGGATACGCGCATGGCCTAGGTCCTCATCGCGTCGAGGACGCTCTGAAACAGGGTGTCCGCCACCGCGATCGCCTTCGCCGCCGCCATATAGGCTTCCTGGTAGCGCATCAGGTTGACCGCCTCTTCGTCCAGATTCACACCCGAGACCGACTGCACATCAAGCGCGGTCTGCTCGCGCAAAGACGTCTGCGCATCAAGACTGAGTCCGGCCTGACGGGCGGTGACCCCGACCTGGCTCAGCAGACCTGCCTCCAGGTCACTCAGCGAGGCCAGTCCGCCCTGAAACAGGTCCTCGGATGCGACGCCCGCCAGCCTTTGGGCGACCGTGTTATCACCGATACCGGCCGGGTTGGGCGCGATGTCGAAGCGGTCTCCCGCTTGCACCTGGCCGCTGATCTGAACGCGCCAGCCATTGAGATCGATATCGCCGCGGTCACTGTAGGGCAACGGGCCGCTGATATCGGCGCCGCCAGCATCGAAGATGCGGAACGTGGCCGGATCATCAAACACGATACTGACCGGATCCGATAGCGCCGGATTGGCAGGATCGCTGACCACAGGCGTGGTGATTGCCCCATTACCCTGATTGGCGAGCACCGCGCTGCTGCCCAGCGGGGAAGCCGCGGCAATGCGCTCGGGGCCGCCGATCGCAAGACTCAGCGTGCCCGCGGCCCGCGACACGGGTCGCAGCAAGAACCGATCGCCATCGACCGCTCCCGCGGGTACCTGGATACTGAGCCCATCGGCGATAAACGGGTCGAACGCGGTGCCGGATCCACTCATCGTCACGGCCGCCCCGGACTGGCTGGTCAGCTGCCAGCTGCCACCGGCCAGCGCCAGCTCATAGCTCTCGGCCGCCAGCGCACCGACATCCACGATGCCGAGCACCACCGCGCCGGCGCCGTTATTGCGAGACGAGGGCAGTACCTCGACATCCGGCACACGGAAAAAATCGCCGCCCGGATTGGCGTCAAGATCCATGCCACCGCTGTGCACCGCATTAAAACTCGATGCAAGCCCGGTGGCGATCCGGCCCAGCTCCTGACGTGCCGGATCCAGCACAGCGCGGCGGAACTCCAGCGCGCCGCCGAGGGCGCCGCCAGACAGGCTGCCGCTGATAGCGAAACCGCCGTCGGCCTGGGCCACCTGCAGCCGGGTCGGATCGAACTCGTCACGGATAATGTCCAGACCGAAACTGCGGTTGGCGGCGACCAGGGTCTGGCCGCTGCCGACAAATACGTTCAGCGCCCCGTCCGGTTGGGTATTGACCGATACATCGATCTTGCCGGAAAGCTGTGACAGCAAGGCGTCACGTTGATCCAGCAGATCGCTGGGGGCCTGCCCGGGGCTGCGGCTGATCTGTTCGTTGATCCGGGCGATAGCGTCGGCCAGACCATTGATCTCGGTGACGGTGCCCTGGATGCGTTGATTTACATCGTTGTCCAGCGCCCCGAGTTGAGCGTCGAGTACGCCGAAACGATCGGCCAGCGCCTGGCCCTGACCCATTACCGCATAGCGGATCGGCAGCGAGGCCGGGTCGGCGCTCAGGCTTTCTATGGCCTGGAAAAACTCGTTCATGCCCTGGGAAAGACCGGCTGCTTCGTCCGACAGGATGCCGTCGACCCGCCGGGTCAGGTCGTTGAATACGCTCAGCTCTTGCTCGGCGGCAGTGGCAGCGCGCAGCTGGTCGGTCAGGAACTGATCATAGACCCGACGCACATCGGTCGGGCTGACGCCGGTCCCGATAGTAGTGCCGCCAAGAAATTGTGGCGTGCGCGCGGACTGGTCCACACGCTGACGGCTGTAACCGTCGGTATTGGCATTGGCGATATTGTGACTGGTCGTGTCCATGCCGCGCTGGGCGGTCAGCAGACCCGAAATTGCGTTATTGAGTAATAGCGACATGACTTATTCAGACCTCGGTGCGAGCCGTGGCCGACCTCCCGATAGAGGAACCCCCCGTTGCAGTCTTGCTTATCGGCGGCGATCCGGATTCCTTTAGCGGCGCCAGCGCCGACTCGAGGACGCGGCCACCGAGGATGCTGCGGATCTTCTCCGCATAGGCAGGATCCGTCGCATAGCCTGCGCGCTGCAGACCCTCGGCGAAGGCCGCGCTATCGCCGCCTGCGGCTAGCGCCGGCTGATATCGGGGGCTGCCCTTGAGGAAATCGACATAGTCGCGGAAACCCTCCGCAACGGATCCATATGCGCGGAACCAGTCGCGCTGACGCCGCGCGATGCCGTCCTCATACTCGATGGTGTCCACCGAGACGCGCCGCCCGTTCCAGCCGCTTCCCGCCTTGATTCCAAAAAGATTATTGCCATTCTGGCCATCGGCGCCGCGGATCATGTGCCGGCCCCATCCGGTTTCCAGCGCGGCCTGGGCGACGATCGATCGCGGGTCCACACCCAGCTCCCGGGCCGCATCGCGGGCATGCGGCCAGATGCCCTGGACGAATTCCTCCGGCGAGCCGGGCGCGAAATCTTTAGCCGCAGTCGGTTCGACCGAGCTCACGCGATCGCCCGGGGTGAGCGGCATGGCTTCGGGCGCCGGACGCGGCGCCGGCCGGATGGTCCCGGACAACTGGCGCACCAGCATATCCGCGATCCCCATCCCCTTGCCCCGGGACATCTCGACCGCCATCTGCTGATCGAACATTTCGCGATAGGTCTTTTCGCTGTCGCTGTCGAAAAGCGGGTTACCCATGCTGGCATCACGCATGCTCTTTAACATCATGCCGGTAAACAGGGACTCGAATTGCCGCGCCACCTCGCGCAGCACTTCCGGGTCGTTCTTGCCTGACTGCGCCCGCAGCGACGCGAGGCCGGCGAAATCGTTGTAGCTGGTGGGTCCCTGGACGCTCATGGCGGTTCTCAGATGACCACCAGCTCGGCGCGTAGCGCACCGGCCTCGCGCAAGGCTTCGAGGATCGCCACCAGATCGCCGGGCGCGGCGCCGACGTTGTTCACCGCCTGCACGATCTCGTTCAGATCCACGCCCGGCTCGAACAGGAACATGTAGTTACCCTGCTGCTCTACATCGACCTGGCTGTCGGGCGTGACGACAGTGCGTCCGTTCTGGGTAAATGGCGCCGGCTGGCTGACATCGAAGTCCTCGGTGATGGTCACCACCAGCGAGCCATGGGCCACGGCAGCCGGGGTCACCCGCACATGCGTGCTGATGACGACGGTGCCGGTACGCGAGTTGATGATCACGCGAGCCGGCGCCTCGCCGGGATCGATGCTGAGGTTCTCCAGCATCGAAAGGAATGCGGTCCGCTGACCCGGATCGGCCGGGGCCAGGACGTCGACCGTGGTGGCGTCGCGTGGGCGCGCGGTGCCGTCCCCGACATAGGCATTGATGCCCTCGGCGAGCCGGGTAGCGGTAGTAAAGTCGGCCCGGTGCAGATTGAGTTCCAGGGTACTGCCCTGGGCGAACCGGATCGGTACTTCGCGCTCTACCGACGCGCCATTGGGTATGCGTCCGACGCTGGGTATGTTGATCGTGACACTGGAGCCGTCACTACCGGATGCGCCAAGACCGCCGACCACCAGGTTGCCCTGGGCGATAGCGTAGACAGATCCGTTGATGCCTTTTAGCGGCGTCATCAACAGGGTGCCGCCACGCAGGCTTTCAGCGTTGGCGATCGACGACACGGTCACGTCGATGGTCTGGCCAGGCTTGGCGAAGGGCGGCAGATCAGCGCTGACCACTACGGCGGCGATGTTGTTGAGCTGCAGATTTGTCCCCGGCGGGATGGTGATGCCCAGTTGCTCGAGCATGTTGCGCAAGGTCTGGATCGTGAACTTGGCCTGGGTCGTGCGATCACCGGTGCCGTTCAATCCAACCACCAGACCGTATCCGATCAGCTGGTTGTTGCGCACCCCGCCGACCGAAGCCAGGTCCTTGATGCGTTCCGCCGAGGCCGGTGCCGCCAACAGCAGCATGGCCAGCGTGGACAACAGGGTCGCGAGTTTGTTGGCTATGGAATTCAAGTTCTGCTCCCGCCTACATCGGCCACAACGGCGACATAAAGAACCGGCTCAGCCAGCCGACCTTGTTGGCCTCGGCCAGCGCGCCCTTGCCGCTGTAGATAATCTGGGCGTCGGCGACACGCATCGAGTCGATCGTGTTATCCGGCAGGATGTCCTGTTGTCGCACCACACCGGTGATGCGGACATATTCACGCCCCTGATTGAGGGTGATCCATTTGTCGCCGCTGACAAACAGGTTGCCGTTCGGATAGACCTCGGTGATCGTCACCGTGATCTGGCCGTCCAGCTTGTTGCTCTGGCTGCTGGAGCCACCGCCGTTGAACGCGTTGCTGCTCTCCCAGTTGTTCTCCAGGATCTTGTTGCCGTTCAGGGTGACGTCATCACCGGCGATGATGGGCATGCCGGTATCGATCGACGTGTCCTTGGTGGTGCCGGTGCGCGCGCTCTTGGTGGCCGCGGTCCGCTCGAGCAGACGGATGGTCAGGATATCTCCGACCCGGCTCGCCTTGGGATCATCGAACAGACGCAGATCATAGCCATTCTGATAGATCGCGCCGGCCATCGCAGCGGGCGGCGTCGGCGGCACCACCACCGGCAGGGGTTCGGGCTCGGGATCGGTATGGATCACGGTGCAGGCCGTCATCGGCAGCAGCACCAGGCCCATCACCAGGGTCGTCACGAGGCGGCATACATCCATGTCTTGCGTCTCTCTTTGTCGCGACCCGTTACAGGGTCGAGTTGAGGTATTCGAGCATCTGGTCGCTGGTCGAGATGGCCTTTGAATTCATTTCATAAGCGCGCTGAGTCTCGATCATGTTGACCAGCTCCTCGACCACGTTGACGTTGGAGCCTTCCAGCGCTCCCTGTACCGTCATCCCGAGACCGTCCAGTCCCGGTGTGCCGACCTGGGCGGTGCCGCTGGCGGTGGTCTCCACAAACAGGTTCTGCCCCTTGGCTTCGAGACCCGCCGGGTTGACGAAATCGGCCAGCTGCAAACTGCCGACCGTAGACAGCTCAGACTGGCCCGGCAGCTTGGCCTGGATCAGGCCGTCGGTCGAAATACTGATGGCCAACGCATCCGAGGGGATGCTTACGCCTGGCTGTACTTCATAGCCGTTGGCGGTAACCAGACGGCCATCCGAATCGACCATAAAGGAACCATCGCGGGTGTAAGCCAGGTCTCCGTCAGGCTGCAATACCTGGAAGAAGCCGCGGCCCTGGATCATGATGTCCAGCGAATTGCCGGTCTCCATCTGGTTGCCCTGAGTGAAGATCTTTTCCGTCGCCACTACGCGCACGCCGGAACCCAACGCCATGCCGGTAGGGGCTTCGGTGTCTTCAGACGTGCTGCCGCCGACCTGACGGACCTGTTCATAGAGCAGATCCTCAAAGACGACGCGGCCGCGTTTAAAACCGGTGGTGTTGACGTTGGCCAGGTTGTTGGAGACCACAGACATCCGTGTCTGCTGCGCCTCCAGCCCGGTCTTGGCTACCCAGAGTGAGTCCATATCCGTTTACTCCTGTTCACGTTCCCTGTGAGTTCTCTTACTGCATCCGCAGCAACGCTGCGGAGGCCTGTTCGTTTTCCTCGGCCGACTTGACCGCCTTGAGCTGAAGCTCGTACTGACGCGATAGCTGGATCATCTGCACCAGCGATTCGGCGGTGTTGACGTTGGATGTCTCCAGCCGGCCGGTCACGATCCGCACCAGCCCGTCCTCCAGCGCACTCTCACCGCTTTTACGCTGCATCAGACCCTGGGGCCCCTTGACCAGCTCCTCCGCCGGCGGATTGACCAGCTTGAGTCGATCCACCTGCACCTGGGTGCTGGGGTCCTGACCGATCGGGACGATGCTGATCGAACCCTCGTCGCCGATAAAGATGCTCTGGAACTGCGGCAGCGTGATGGGACCGTTCTTACCCATCACCAGATGACCATCACCGTTCTCCACCGTGCCGGCCGCGGTGACCCGCAGATCACCGGCCCGGGTATAGGCTTCGCTGCCATCGGGCCGCTGCACCGTCAGCCAGCCCTCGCCGTCGATGGCGACGTCGAGGTCGCGTCCCGTTGCGATCAGAGTCCCGGCGCGGCGGTTCCATCCCTCGGATTCTGCCACCGCGTTGACGCGGGTCGGCAGACCCTCGCCTTCCACCGGACGGCTGCCAAACGCCTGCATATCGGCGCGGAATCCCGTGGTCGCCACGTTGGCGAGGTTATGGCTGACCGTAGACATGGCCCGCATCGCCTGTTTGGCTCCGGTCGCTGCTACGTAGACCAACCTATCCATGTCCTCGACTCCGTCTCAATGATCCGGCTAGCGGATGTTGATGATGGTCTGGGTGATCTGATCCATGGTCGAGATCACCTGGGCGTTGGCCTGGAAACTCCGCTGCGCGGTGATCATATTGACCAGCTCGTCGGTGAGATTGACGTTGGCGGACTCCAGCGCGCCGGCCTGGATCAGGCCATAGCTGGACGACCCTGCCTCACCCCGCACCGGCTCGCCGGATGCGAAGGTCTCGATCCAGGCGGTATTGCCGGCCTGCTGCAGACCCTCGGGATTCGGGAAGTTGGCGATGGCGACCTTGCCCAGCGCCGACGCGCGGCCGTTGGTATAGCGCGCGTAGACGATGCCTGACTGATCGATCTCGATGTTGCTCAGACGGCCAGCCGCCGACCCGTCCGGATTCAGCGAATTGACCGCAAAGCGCGAGCCGAATTGGGTGGTGCCGCTCAGATCGACATCGATCTGGACGTCATTCGCGCCAGTGCCGGGATTGACCGGCGGCATGCTGATGCTCAGCGATGCCGGTACCGTGACGCGGCCGTCGGCGCTGAATTCCAGCGGCTGCGGCGGACCCGCCTGGGTCCCATCCATCGTCATCGCCATTTCCCAGGCGTTGGCGGCCGGCGCCTTGATAAAGAAGTAGGTTGAGGTATGCGGCGCACCCAGCGAGTCGTACACCGTGGTCGACGTGCTGTGACTAAACGTGTTCGGGTTGGCCGGGTCGAACGGGCTCACCACCGGCGGTACCGCATCGGCCGGCAGGTTGACGCCCATCTCGACCCGGGTGCTGGCCACCGGCGGATTGACGTCGTTGGTCAGTTCGAGATCGATCAGCGTACCGGTGTTGAAACTGCCGTCGGACAACACCGGATAGGCCTGCAGACGCTGGCCTTGTGCATTTTCAACCAGCCCGTCGGCATTGACGCCAAAGGCGCCAGCACGCGAGTAGACCTCGTTGCCGCCGTCGTTGAGGATATAGAAGCCCTGGCCGCTGATCGCCAGATCCAGATTGCGCTCGGTGAAGTTGACCGAACCCTGGCTGAATTCCTGACGCACGGTGGACAGCTGTACACCGCTGCCGATGCCGTCGGCGCCGGCCGCGAACACATCGGCAAATTCGGCCCGCGAGGATTTGTAGCCGGTGGTGTTGGCGTTGGCGATGTTGTTGGAAGTGACGGCAAGATCGGCCGTGGCCGCGTTCAGTCCGCTCAATGCAATTTGGAATGACATCTATCTGTTCTCCTTGATTTGAATTCCGGTCCGTCCCTGACCGACCTGTTAGCGAATCGCTTTGACCTGGGAAAGCCGGACTTGCTCTCCGTATTCGGTGGTCACCCGGGCTCCCTCTCCATCCGTGGAGAGGGCGACACTGTCGACCCGGGCGTACAGAAGGGTGGGAATCCGTTCCCTTTTCCCGTTTGAATCGATATCGGCCTGCACCACATAGGTGCCGGGCGCGGCCGCGGTGCCATCACTCCGGACACCGTCCCAGCTGAACTCGGCGACGCCGGCAGCACGTGAACCCAGCCTCATTTCGCGCACCAGCTGCCCAGCGGGATCGAGGATCCGCACGCGGGCGTCACCGGTGCTGGCCGGCACCTCGATGGCGCCATCCAGGCTGCCACCTTCGGCGATCCGGCCCACTTCGGCGTTGAGCAACACGGTCCGTCCGATCATGCTTGCCGCCTGGACTGTCTGACTGGCGTGGATCGAGTCAGCCAGCTGGGCCACCGATTTGTTCATGTCCTCGATACCGGAGACGGTCGAGAACTGCGCCAGCTGGCCCAAAAACTCGCCGTTCTCCATCGGCTTCATCGGATCCTGATTGCGGAACTGCGTCACCATGAGCTTGAGGAAATCTTCCTGTCCGAGCTCGCTGCGTCCGCTCTCCGTGGTCTCGCGCGGAACCGCAAGATTGCCGCTGATTGCGTTGATCATGTCCATGGGCTATCCCTGTCTCGTGTAGATCTGCCGGGCTACTGGCCCAGGCTGAGTGTGCGGAGCAACAGCTCCTTCGAAACCTTCGCCACCTCGACACTGTTCTGATAAGAACGTGAGGCGGCGATCATATTGACCATCTCATCGACGACATTGACGTTGGAGGTGTAGACGTTGCCGTTCTCGTCCGCGTCGGGATGCTCGGGCATGTGCACCTGTTTGGGCTCGGCCCGGGTCTCGACGATGCCATCGACGCGGACACCGGCGACACCCGGGTTGTCGCTGCCGAGTCCATCGACGCTGAATACCGGCTGTCTCGAGCGATACACCGAAGCCGGATCGCCGCTGACGGAATTGACGTTGGCCAGGTTGCTGGCGGTCGCGTTCAGACGCACGGATTGGGCGCTCATGGCCGACCCGGCGATGTCGAAAATCTTGGTCAGAGACATGGCTTATCTATTCCCTGTAATAGCGAGCCGCAGGCCCTTGATGCGCTGGCTCAGAAAGGTCAGGCTGGCCTGATAGCGTGTGGAGGCTTCAGCAAACGCGGCCTTCTCCTTGTCAGAGTCGACGGTATTGCCGTCGAGGCTGGGCTGGCTGGCCGTGCGGTAACGCACAGCGGCCGAAGCGGCGTCGGCGGTGTTGGAAATATGTCCGGATCGTGTGGTCCGCAGAGTCACGGAACCGGCCTCGGCGTTACGCATGGCGCTGCGAAAATCCACATCGCGGGCCTTGAAACCAGGTGTCTCCGCGTTGGCGAGATTGGAGGCCACGACCTCGAGACGCTGACGGTTGACCGCCAGCGAGCGCTCGTGTCCTGAAAAAACCTGATTGATGTATGTCGGCATTGCCATGCTCCGGCTTTAGCTTGGGATGTCTCTTGCAATCCGCGTGCCAACTTGGCTGTACGGGCTGAAATTGTCTGTGGCCGGCCCCGGAGAGGGCGTAAAGCGGCAAAATCCTTCCGCTAAAGCGACAACTTCGGCCGCTGCCAGGCGCCTGTTTGATCATTGCGCATCAACAGGCACGGTCTTTGCATGGTGTTTCTGGCCAGCAGAAACGCATACAAAAGGATTTGTTGACCAACATGATCGTGACGTCGTCAAAACCTCATTATCTAAGGGCGTGTGCCGGGCACGCGGCACCTACACAGTGGACGGCCATGGCCGTCGGGCGGCGATTTCTTGACGCTTTGCTGACCGCATTCCTGACGCTCGTCAGCCTCACCGCATCAGCGGAGGCACTCCAGGAGCACGCAGATATCACACGCGCCGCGGAACAAGCGGCCGCCACCGTGCTGCCGCCGGCTTTGGGCCGGCGTACGCTGCAAGCGGGTCCGGTCGATGATCGATTGCGCATGCCGCGCTGTGGCCAGGCGCTGGACGCGACGGTCCCTGCCGGCATGGCACGAGGTGAGCGCCTGACGGTGCTGGTGAGCTGTAGCGGACCGAAACCGTGGAAACTCCACGTGCCGGTGACCAGGGCGGAGATGGTCAAGGTCGTTGTCGCGCGCGGCCAGCAACCCCGCGATTCGGTGCTGGACCCGGCAGATCTGGCGCTCGAGGAGCGCGACATCACGCGGCTGCGGCAGGGCTATCTGACCGACCCGGCTCCGCTGGCCGGGCAGCGGCTACGGCGTTCGGTTTCGGCGGGACAGCCGATACAGCCGAATATGTTAAAAGTGGACCCGATCGTCCGGCGTGGCCAGCGCGTGACTCTGGTGGCGATAAACGGCGCCTTCGAGGTCAAGATGGCCGGGTTGGCCATGGACAACGGTGCCGAGGGCCAGCGGATCCGGGTCCGTAATCTGTCTTCGGAGCGGGAGATCGAGGGCGTGGTGCGATCTGCCCAGCGCGTAGAGGTACTTCTGAGATGAGACGCCGGGGGCTAAAGTTTTCGCCGCGGCGACCGATAGGGATATCAACGGGGCGTATCGCGCCCATGGAGCAAGACAGTCATGGCTGAAAAAATCGACGGGATCGGGCGACCGAACATCCAGCCGTCCCGCAGCAACGAAACCGCGGACAGCGGCCGCGCGCGCAGGGCTGAAAACGCCAACAGCGACGCTGCCGATCGGCCCGCAGCGAAACGTGCTGCGGGAGAGCGGGTGGAGCTGACCGAATCCGCCCAGCGGATGCAAAAACTCGAGGCACGGCTGGCCGCCCAGGCAGAAATCGATGAACAGCGCGTAGCCGAAGTCAAGGAACGCATCGCCGAGGGTCGTTTCGATCTGGATCCGCGCCGCATTGCCAACAAACTGATAAAAATAGACAAGGACCTGTAGAGATATGACCACCGCCAGGGAATGGCAATCGGAAATCGGTCGCGTGCTGGATGAAGAGATCCGCGTCGCCACCGCACTGCTCGGCATCCTGCGAGACGAGCGTGAGATCCTCAAACAACGTGACATGCAAGCCCTGTCGCGGAGCGGCGAAGCCAAACACCGCGTCCTCGCCGAACTCGACGCGCTGGACAAGGACCGTCTTGGCCTGGCCGAGCTGGCCGGCATCCCGTCGGACCGCGAAGGTTTTGGCGACTTCCTCGAATCCCTGCACCAGGGCGACGGCATCCGGCTGCGCTGGCACAGGATGGTCGGCTTGCTGGAGGAATGTCGCGAACGAAATGAAGCCAATGGCCGACTGGTGGCGCTGCAGCGTTCGCATGTCGAAAAGGCGCTGGCGGCACTGCGCGGTGTCGACAAGCAGCCCTCGCTATATGGTCCGGACGGCAATCGCCAGCACTCGGCCGCCGGTTTGCCACTGTCCTCGGCCTGACACCGGTTCGTTACTCTCACCCTCACGCCACCTGTATCCGCGCGCCTGACCCGGCCAGACACTGCTCGCGTCCCTTGCCGAGCCCCGGCCCGGTAGCCGGATCTCCGACGATGCTGGCTGCGCGAGCCGTGGCGGAATATAATTTCCGGTCTGGATTCGTTCAGGTATGGCAACCGAGGAGTGCAGCGTGACCGCCGAACAAGATCGCAAGTTTTTCGACATCTTTATGATTGTGCTGGGGATTCTGGTGGCCGTGGCTATCGCCATCTACGGCCTCGCCCAGGCCGTCCAGGCCCGCACCCAGGACGCCTATATCAAGGAGGACCAGGCGGTTCAGGCGATGGTGGCAGAACGGATTCAACCGATCGGCCAGGTGGCCATAGCCGGTGAGGACAACAGCGGCCTGCGCACGCCCGGGGCCGGTTCCGGGGTTCCCGCGGAAGCAGCGGCCCCGGCGCAGATGGCCGCGGATATGTCAGGCGAGGAGGTCTACAACACGGCTTGCGCCGCCTGCCATGCCGCCGGCATTGCGGGGGCGCCGAAGTCGGGTGACGTCGCCGCCTGGAGTGCGCGCATCGGCCAGGGCATGGACACGCTTGCGACCCATGCCATCAGCGGCTATCAGGGCAGCGCCGGCTATATGCCGCCGAAGGGTGGTCGCACCGATCTGAGCGACGACGCGGTACGTGCCGCGGTGGAATATATGGTGGCTCAGTCCAGGTAGTCCGAACGCAGATTCTTAAAAAAGCCGGCCTATGGGTCGGCTTTTTTTATGCTGTAGCGGGTCGGACGCTACCCGTCCGACAACATCCGCCGCAGTCCGTCAAGGGTGTCGCGACCGTGAGCCTGTTGTTCTTCCTCGGATAACCCGGACCTGCGCCCGTCCCAGATCAGACCGTCCTCGGGCAGTTCCTCGAGGAATCGACTCGGCTCGCAGGCGTTGATCTCGCCGTAACGGGTGCGCTTGCGCGCATAGCTGAGCACCAGGCTACGCATCGCCCGGGTGATACCCACATAGGCCAGACGCCGCTCCTCCTCGAGACCCGCCGGATCCTGGCTGTTCCGATGCGGCAGCAGATCCTCCTCCATCCCGACAAGATAGACATGGGGGAACTCCAGTCCCTTGGCCGCGTGCAGCGTCATCAGGGTGACGGCGTCGGCGTCCTGTTCGTCCTCCTGCCGGTCCAGCATATCCATCAGGCTCAGATGCGCCAGCACCTCGGAAACGCTGCGCGTTGCGTCGCGACGGGCCAGGGCTCTGAGCCACTTGAGCAGTTCATCGACGTTTTCGATAGCGCGATCCGCCTGACGGGGATCCTTGGCGGTATCACGCAGCCATTCACGATAATTCAGCTCGTCGACCATGGCCTCGACAAACTCCGGTGCCGCATCGCCCCTGGCAACCCGGTCTCCGGCTTCCACCACCCAGCGAGCGAATCGCTGCAGACGTTCAACCGCCGGCCCCGGCAGCGCCCCGTGCAGGCCCGCCTCCAGACACGCTGCAAGCAGGCTCTGGG
>JBATKC010000344.1:0-18354 GCA_049669065.1 Gammaproteobacteria bacterium | reverse complement strand
GGCTGCGGCCGGTCGATTGCATCACCGCCAACACGCTTAGCGCCGTGATCAGGCCGTCTCCGGTCGAGGTGCGCGAAAGATCGATAATGTGGCCCGAGGTCTCACCGCCGATCTGGCCGCCGTGCTGCTTCAACAAGGTGAGCACATTACGGTCGCCCACTGCGGCGCGCAGGAAGGTGATGCCGCGGGACTCCAGCGAGCGTTGCAGACCCAGATTGCTCATCACCGTGCCCACCACCGGCCCCTGCAGCGTGCCCCGCTCCTGAGCATCAATCGCCAGCAGGTGGATCAGCTGGTCACCGTCCACCAAAGCGCCGGTCTCGTCCACCATGACCACCCGATCGCCATCGCCATCCAGCGCGATACCGATCTGCGCACCGACGCCGCGGACCGTCGCCTGCAACAGCTCCGGGTGCGTCGAGCCGCAGCGAAGATTGATGTTACGGCCGTTCGGCGAACAGCCGATCGGGATCACATCGGCGCCCAGTTCGGAAAAGACCCGCGGCGCGACTTTATATGCCGCGCCATGCGAACAATCGATGACCACCTGCATGCCGGTGAAATCCATGCCTTCGGCCACCGTTGAGCGGCAGAACCACTGATAGTCGGTGCGCGCGCTGTCGATCCGCTTGGCCTGACCCAGCTTGCTGGAAGATTGTGTGATCGGATCCTCTTCGATCAGTGACTCGATCGCTGTTTCCAGATCGTCGGAGAGCTTGTCGCCACCGCCATCGAAGAACTTGATGCCGTTGTCTTGATAGGCGTTGTGGGAGGCGCTGATGACGACGCCGAAATCCGTGCGCAAGCGGCGGCACAGATAGGCGATCCCCGGCGTGGGCAGCGGCCCGGCCAGCAATACAGTGACGCCGGCAGCGACAAATCCGGCCTCCAGCGCCGACTCGAACATATAGCCGGACAGACGGGTGTCCTTGCCGATGAGTACCGAGCCACCACGCGGCGCCAGCACCCGGGCCGCAGCGCTGGCCAGACGCAGCGCAAAATCCACCGTCATCGGGGCTTGTCCGACGTGTCCACGGACACCGTCGGTGCCAAAGTATTTCCTCATCTCATCCCTCCGCATCGGGTGGCTCCGCCGCGTCCACGGCGGCGATCATCCGCAAGGCATCGACAGTCGGGCCGACATCGTGGACGCGCACTATGCTTGCGCCTCGGGCGACGGCCAGCACAGCCAGCGCCAGACTCCCCGCCAGCCGGTCCTGCACTGGCCGGTCGAGGACCGCGCCGATCATCGACTTGCGCGAGACGCCGACAAGCAGCGCCAGATCCAGCGCCAGGAACCGCTCAAAATCGCGCATCATCCACAGATTATGCGCCAGCGTCTTGCCAAAACCGAATCCCGGATCCACCACGATCCGCCGTCGCGCGATCCCGGCTTCCAGACATTGCCGGGCCCGATCGGCGAGAAATGCCGACACCTCGCCGACTACGTCGCCGTAACGCGGATCCTGCTGCATGGTTCGAGGCTCGCCTTGCATGTGCATCAGACACACTGCGGCACCGGTAGCCGCCGCTACGTCCAGGGCCCCTGGCGCGCGCAGGGCATTGACGTCATTGATCATGGTGGCGCCTGCCTTGATGGCGGCCGCCATCACCTCGGGCTTGGTCGTATCGACCGAGATCACCGCCTCGATGTTGTCGCAGAGCGCCTCGATCACCGGAATCACCCGGCGCAGCTCATCATCGACGCTCACCGGCACGGCGCCGGGCCGGGTCGATTCGCCGCCGACATCGATAATCGCGGCGCCCTCCCCGATCATCATCCGCGCCCGGCGGACCGCGACACCGGGGTCGCGAAAATCTCCGCCATCAGAAAAGGAGTCCGGCGTCACGTTGAGGATGCCCATCACCACGGGTCGATCCAGGGACATCGTGGCGCCGGGCAATTGCAGATGCATGGGGCGTCTCTCGCGGGCAGCAGGAGGGCGGATCATACAAAAAAACCGGCGCACGCGGCGCCGGTTTTCATGATTTGCTCTGACGATCAGTGCTGGCTGGCGGGCCCGCCGATCTTGCCGTCGGCGCCGCTGCCCTTTTCCTTTTCCTTGTCCTCGGTCTTGCCGGAATCGATGCTGACCGAATCGTCATCGTCCCAGTCGCTGGGCGGTCGCGGCTCGCGGCCTTCCATGATGTCTTTGATCTGATGCTCGTCGATGGTCTCGAAGCGGATCAGCGCAGTCGCCATGATTTCGAGCTTGTCGAATTTGTCCTTGAGGATATTCTCGGCCCGCTGATAACAGGTATCCACCAGCGAGCGGATCTCTTCATCGATAGCGTGGGCCGTGACATCGGACATGTGCTTGTGCTGAGTCACGGAGCGGCCGAGGAACACCTCGCCTTCGTCCTCGCTGTAGGTCAGCGGCCCGAGGCGCTCCGACAGCCCCCAGCGGGTAACCATGTTGCGCGCGATGTCGGTGGCCCGTTCGATGTCGTTGGACGCACCGGTCGTGACCGCATCAGCCCCGAACACCAGTTCCTCGGCGATGCGGCCGCCGAACAGACTGGATATCTGGCTTTGCAGCCGCTGCTTGCTATGACTGTAGCGGTCCGCCTCGGGCAGAAACATGGTGATGCCGAGAGCCCGGCCACGGGGGATGATGCTGACTTTGTACACCGGGTCGTGATCCGGCACCGAAAGGCCGACGATAGCGTGCCCGGCTTCGTGGAACGCGGTGAGCTTTTTCTCATCGTCACTCATGACCATGGAGCGCCGTTCAGAGCCCATCATGATCTTGTCTTTCGCCTTCTCGAACTCTTCCATGCTTACCAGGCGGCGGTTGGCACGCGCCGCGAACAATGCGGCCTCGTTGACCAGGTTGGCCAGGTCAGCACCGGAAAATCCAGGCGTGCCGCGCGCGATGACGGACGGTTTTACATCGTCACCGATCGGCACCTTCTTCATGTGTACACGCAGGATCTGCTCGCGACCGCGCACGTCAGGCAGCGGCACGACGACCTGGCGATCGAAGCGGCCCGGGCGCAGCAGCGCCGGATCCAGAACGTCGGGACGGTTGGTGGCAGCGATGACGATGACACCCTCATTGCCCTCGAAGCCGTCCATCTCTACCAGCAGCTGGTTGAGCGTCTGCTCGCGTTCGTCATGACCGCCGCCGAGTCCCGCACCGCGATGGCGACCGACGGCGTCGATCTCATCGATAAAGATGATGCATGGCGCATGCTTCTTCGCCTGTTCGAACATGTCGCGCACGCGGGACGCGCCCACGCCGACAAACATCTCGACAAAGTCTGAGCCGGAGATGGTGAAGAACGGTACTTTTGCTTCGCCGGCAATCGCTCGCGCCAGCAGGGTCTTGCCGGTACCCGGCGAACCGACCATCAGCACGCCGCGCGGAATCTTGCCGCCCAGGCGCTGGAATTTGCCAGGATCCTTGAGGAAGTCGACGATCTCGACCACCTCTTCCTTGGCCTCCTCGACTCCAGCCACATCGGCAAAGGTAACGTGGACCTGGTCCTCACCGAGCAGGCGGGCCCGGCTCTTGCCGAAGGACATGGCGCCGCGACCACCAGCGCCACCCTGCATCTGGCGCATGAAATAGATCCACACACCGATCAGCAACAGGATCGGGAACGAAGAAATGAACAACTGCATCAGGAAGGACTGCCGCTCCGGAGGCCGCGCCTCGAACTTGACGCCGCTGTCCTGCAGTTCGCCGATCAGTGCCTTGTTGTCGGTCTCCGGGCTAAAGGTCGTAAAACGATCGCCACTGCCGTAGTCGCCGGTGATCTTGTCACCATCGAAGACCACGCTGTTGACCCGGCCGTCCTGCACCTGTTGCAGGAACGTCGAATACGGTATCGCCTGAACCGCCCGGGGGCCGGTGCCAAAACTGTTGAATACGCTCAACAGAACTACAGCGATGACCACCCAGAGGATGACGTTCTTGGCCAGATCGTTCAAAGTCTATCCCTCAAAAAAAGGCCTCAATATGAGGCTGATCACTGTGTTAGACACTACTACACGGAGTAGTTTCTCGCCAGGACATAAACTTCTCGGCTGCGTGGTCTCGAGGCCTTGGGTTTCCGGGTCCTGACGCTGGAAAAACTCCGCCGCGCCTCGCCCATTAAGGCCTCGAAACCTTCACCATGGAACACTTTGCACAAAAAATCGCCGCCCGGGCGCAAGGCCTCGCGAGAGAATTCCAGCGCAAGTTCCGCCAGATACATGGATCTGGGCTGATCAACCGCCGCCACCCCACTCATGTTTGGGGCGATATCGGATAACACAAGATCGACCTTGTCGCCGCCAAGCGCCTCGCGCAGACGCTCGAGCGCCTCGTCCTCGCCAAAATCCGCCTGGATGAACTCAACCTCGGGCAGCGGATCCATGGGCAGGATGTCCAGCGCCACGACGCGCCCTTTGCCGCCGACCAGGTGACGGACATACTGACTCCAGGCGCCAGGCGCGGCGCCCAGGTCGACCACCGTCATGTCCGCTTTGATCAGACGATCCCGTTGTTGTATCTCCTCGAGCTTGAACACGGCCCGTGAGCGCCAACCCTCGGTACGGGCCCGCTTTACATAGTCATCGGACTCGTGCTCGGCCAGCCAGCGGCCGCTGCTCTTGCTTCGTTTGGTCATGGCATGGGATTTAATCAGATAGCGGCCTGCTCATGCTAGAATCCGCGCCCCCCGAGCAGACACGAAAGAGTATGACCACCGCCCCTCACCCGCCGCCACCAGGCCCGAAGCAAAAACGCCGCCTGCGCGAACTCGGCCACCAGCTCCATCCCGTGGTGATGACCGGCAGCGCCGGTCTGACCCCGGCTGTGCTGCAGGAACTCGACCGCTCGCTCGCGGCCCATGAACTGGTCAAAGTGAGGGTCAGGGCAGAGGATCGTCAGAGCAGAGACGAAATGATCCGGGAGATGTGCGCGGCCTGCGATGCGTCGCTGATCCAGCGCGTCGGGCACATCGCCCTGCTCTACCGGCAGGACCCCGAGAAACCGCGGATCAGTCTGCCGCAGGGCTGACCCGGTACGACGCGCTTGCCACCAGCAGGATGCCGCTGAGACTGGCCACCAGATACAACACGGCCGAGATGCCGTGCAACAGAGCAAAGTTTTCGCCGGGACTGCCATCCGCCAGCCGTGCCGCCTGCATCCATGGCCTCAGACCCCAGACGCCCAGTGCCAGACATGCCATCATCCCGCTGATCAGCCAGCGCCGCAGTCGACGGATGCCGGCGGGGCGGCCCGATCCGCTCTCTGCAAGCAACAGCAGCAGGCCACAGGCGATGCTGATCCAGGCCATGATGTCGAACAGGCCCCCGGCCAGGGATCCCGCCAGCCGGGCATCGTCAAGTCGGGCGAACAGCGAGGGCGCGGCGATATAGCCGACGGTCCAGAGTCCACCGACCCACAGGGTCTGAATCAGACCCTCTCCGACCCGAAGAGTGACCGGCCGCTTCATTCGTAGCGGACCTCGAGGATCTCATAGGTCCGCGCGCCACCCGGCGCGGCGACGGTGACCTGGTCACCCTCTTCCTTGCCGATCAGGGCGCGGGCGATCGGCGAGGTGAAAGAGACGCGGCCCTCGCGGATGCTGGCTTCGTCTTCACCGACGATCTGGTAGCTGATCTCGGAGCCATCGTCTTCATCAAGCAAATTGACCGTGGAACCGAACACCACGCGGCCGCCGGCGTCGATCTTGCTGACATCGATGACCTGGGCGTGCGACAGCTTGCCCTCGATCTCCCGGATCCGGCCCTCGATAAAACCCTGCTGCTCCTTGGCTGCGTGATACTCGGCATTCTCCTTCAGATCGCCGTGGGCGCGGGCTTCGGCGATGGCCCGGATGACCTGAGGACGATCCACGGACTTCAGGCGCTTGAGTTCTTCCTGCAGCCGGGTGGCGCCGCGCGCGGTCAGCGGGACCTTGCTCATGCCAGCAGCTCCTCATGCAGATCGCGCAGTCGATTGACCTCCGCCGCATCCAGATACTCGAGCGCGACACAGGTCGCCTTGGCCGCGGCGATCGTGGTGTAGTAGGTCACCTTGCGGTATACCGCCTCGCGGCGGATCGAATGCGACTCGCGCACGGCCTGCCGCCCCTCGGTCGTATTGACGATCAGACTGAACTGGTCGTTCTTGATCATATCGACGATATGCGGCCGGCCCTCGCGCACCTTGTTGACCTTGGTGCAGGGGACACCGGCGTCCTCCAGCGCGATGGCCGTGCCCTCGGTGGCGGCGATCTCGAATCCGCGATCGACCAGGATCCGCGCCAGCATGACCGCATCGTCCTTGTCCCGATCACGCACGCTGAGCAGTGCGGTGCCGGATGTCGGCAGCACGATCCCGGCGGCAAGCTGCGCCTTGGCATAGGCCTCGCCGAAGAAGCGCCCGGTACCCATCACTTCACCGGTGGACTTCATCTCCGGCCCGAGGATCGGATCGGCACCGATAAATTTGGCGAACGGGAACACCGAGGCCTTGACCGAGAAATAGTCCGGCTTCGGCTCGCCGGACACGCCCTGCTCCGCCAGGGTCTTGCCGGCCATGCACAGGGCAGCGATCTTGGCCAGTGGCCTGCCCGTCGCCTTGGACACGAACGGCACCGTGCGCGAGGCGCGCGGGTTGACTTCCAGCAGATAGATATTCTTTCCCTGGATCGCAAATTGCGTGTTCATCAGACCCACCACCTTGAGCCCGTGCGCCAGACGCCGCACCTGATCACGCAGCTGTTCTTGTATCGACGGGTCCAGCGTGTTCGGCGGCAGCGAGCAGCCGGAGTCACCGGAGTGAACGCCGGCCTGTTCCACGTGCTCCATGATGCCGCCGATCAGCACCGCCTCTCCATCACAGATGGCGTCCACATCGACCTCCACCGCCGCATCCAGAAAATGATCCAGCAGCACCGGGCTGTCGTTGGAGACCTTGACCGCGTTGATCATGTAGGCGCGCAGCTCGTCCTCGGCAAACACGATCTCCATGGCCCGCCCGCCGAGCACATAGGACGGCCGCACGACCAGTGGATAGCCGACCGACTCGGCCAGTCGCACCGCCTCATCGATTCCGCGAGCGGTGCGGTTCGGCGGCTGCAGCAGACCCAGATCGTTGACCAAATGCTGGAACCGTTCCCGGTCCTCGGCCAGATCGATCGAATCAGGCGAGGTGCCGATAATCGGCGCCCCGGCCGCTTCCAGCGCCCGCGCCAGCTTCAGCGGCGTCTGCCCGCCGTATTGCACGATCACACCCCTGGGTTGCTCGAGATCGATGACTTCCATCACGTCTTCGAAGGTCAGGGGTTCGAAATACAGCCGGTCCGAGGTGTCGTAGTCGGTGCTGACGGTCTCCGGGTTGCAGTTGACCATGATGGTCTCGTAACCGGCCTCGCGCAGCGCCAGCGCCGCATGCACGCAGCAATAATCAAATTCGATCCCCTGGCCGATGCGGTTCGGACCGCCGCCGAGGATCATGATCTTGTCGCGGTCGGTCGGCTCCGCTTCGCACTCTTCTTCATACGTCGAATACAAATAGGCGGTGGTGGTGGCGAACTCTGCGGCACACGTGTCGACACGCTTGAATACCGGGCGGATGCCGAACCCGATGCGGCGTCGCCGGATCTGATCCTCGGGCAGGCCCAGCAGGGAGGCGATGCGGCTGTCGGCGAAGCCCTTGCGCTTAAGCTGCCTGAGCCGCGTCGCATCCAGCGCCGCCTCGCCGTCTGCGATCAGTGACTGTTCTTCTTCGACCAGGTCGCGGATCTGCGCCAGGAACCAGGGATCGATCCAGGACAATTGATGGATCGCGTCCAGATCGAAACCGTGTCGGAACGCGTCCGCCACATACCACAGGCGATGCGCGCCGGGCACCGAGATTTCCTGCTCCAGCCGGGCCCGGGTCTCCTCGGTCAGGGTGTCGGTAAACACCTCGTTGAGGCCATCGCTGCCGGTCTCCAGGCCGCGCAGTGCTTTCTGCAAGGACTCCTGCAGCGTGCGCCCCATGGCCATCACCTCGCCGACAGACTTCATCTGCGTGGTCAGGTTGGGATCGGCGTCGGGGAATTTCTCGAAGGTGAAACGCGGGATCTTGGTGACCACGTAGTCGATGGTCGGCTCGAACGAGGCCGGGGTCGCGCCACCGGTGATCTCGTTACGCAGCTCGTCCAGCGTATACCCGATCGCAAGCTTGGCGGCGATCTTGGCGATGGGGAAGCCTGTCGCCTTGGACGCCAGTGCGGAGGACCGGGATACGCGCGGATTCATCTCGATGATGACCAGGCGGCCGTCCTCCGGATTGACCGCGAACTGCACATTCGAGCCGCCGGTGTCGACGCCGATCCGGCGCAGCACCGCGATCGAGGCATCGCGCATGCGCTGATATTCCTTGTCGGTCAGCGTCTGCGCCGGGGCTACGGTGATGGAGTCCCCGGTATGCACACCCATCGGGTCCAGATTCTCGATCGAGCATACGATGATGCAGTTGTCCTGGTGGTCGCGGACCACCTCCATCTCATACTCCTTCCAGCCGAGCACCGACTCTTCCAGCAACACCTCGGTAGTCGGCGAAAGATCCAGACCGTGCGCGACCTTCTCCTCGAATTCGTCCCGGTTATAGGCGATACCGCCGCCTGAGCCGCCCAAGGTGAACGAGGGCCGAATAATGGTCGGGAAACCGATCTCGGCGCCGATAGCCCACGCTTCCTCCATATCGTGGGCGACGGCGGAACGGGGCGTCTCCAGACCGATCTCCTGCATCGCCTTGCGGAACAGGTCCCGGTCCTCAGCCGTATCGATAGCCTCACGCGAGGCACCGATCAATTCCACGCCGAACTTCTCCAGTACGCCTTCGCGCACCAGATCGAGGGCACAATTGAGCGCGGTCTGGCCACCCATGGTAGGCAGCAGCGCGTCGGGGCGTTCCCGTTCGATGACCCGTGCCAGGACCCGCCAGTCGACCGGCTCGATGTAGACCGCGTCGGCCATCTCCGGGTCGGTCATGATGGTCGCCGGGTTCGAGTTGACCAGGATGACCCGGTAGCCCTCTTCCCGCAGCGCCTTACAGGCCTGCGCGCCGGAGTAATCAAACTCGCAGGCCTGGCCGATCACGATCGGCCCGGCTCCGATGATCAGGACGCTTTCAATATCAGTTCTTTTTGGCATGCCGCCTGCAGTCCGAGCCGGCTCCGGATGGATATCCGTGGGTCAACTCAAATAAAGATAATAAATTAACTATTATCCCTAGGTTATTGTTTTTAATCAGACCGCGACCCGATGTCGCTGCTCCATCAAGGCGATAAAACGCTGAAACAAGGGCTCCAGATCATGCGGCCCAGGACTCGCCTCCGGATGGCCCTGGAACGAGAACGCGGGCCGATCGGTCATCTCGATGCCCTGAAGCGATCCGTCGAACAGAGACCGATGGGTCGGGCGCACATTGGCCGGCAGAGACGCTTCATCGACGGCGAAACCGTGGTTCTGGCTGCTTATCATGACCCGTCCGCCATCCAGATCCTGAACCGGATGGTTGGCGCCATGATGGCCGAATTTCATCTTCACCGTTTGCGCCCCGGCAGCGAGGGCGAGGATCTGATGCCCCAGACAGATCCCGAACACCGGCATCCGCCGCTCCAAAAACGTCCGCGTCGCGGAGATTGCATAGTCGCAGGGCTCGGGATCGCCCGGTCCATTGGACAAAAACACGCCGTCAGCGCCCATCGCCAGCACTTCCTCGGCCGTGCTCTTTGCCGGCACCACGGTGACCGAGCAACCATGATGAACGAGCAGACGCAGGATATTACGCTTGATGCCAAAATCGTAGGCCACGACATGGTGCGCCGGCCGGGGCCGCGACCGATGTCCTTCCTGAGGATGGTGCCAGACCGAGTCCCGCCATTCGTAGGAAGCCCCGGTACTGACGACCTGCGCCAGATCCATGCCCTTCAGGCCCGGGAATGCCCGCGCCTGTGCGATCACGTCCGCGGTCTCAAACGCGCCAGCGGCCACACAACCTGCCTGGGCGCCGCGCTCGCGGATGATCCGGGTCAGGCGTCGCGTGTCGATACCGGCGATCGCCACCACACCCTCCCTGACCAGGAAATCATGCAGACTCTCCTCGGCGCGGTAGTTGCTGTGCAGCAGCGGCAGGTCGCGGATGATCAGCCCGGCGGCGAACACGCCGGACGACTCGTAATCCTCAGGGTTGGCGCCGGTGTTGCCGATATGGGGATAGGTCAGGGTGACGAGCTGGCGGCAGTAGGAGGGATCGGTGAGGATCTCCTGATATCCCGTCATCGCCGTATTGAACACCACTTCGCCGACGGCGCTACCGGCCGCGCCTGCGGACTCTCCGTGGAAGACCGTACCGTCTTCCAGCGCCAGCACTGCTGGTGTGCTCACCGCCACCCCCGTAAACGCCATGACGCCCGTCGCGGTCCCATGCAGAAAGCGGGAAGGGTCCGTTATCCGGTCCCATCCCGCTAAGTCAATTCAGGCCTCGGGCGAACCAGAATTTTACGTTAGCCGCCGCTGGGGTGTCCAACGCTCAAGCCGAGGCTGCCCCCAAACCGAGCACCTGATCCATCCGGTAGAAGCCCGGTTTTTGTCCGGCAAGCCAGCGGGCCGCCCTCAGCGCGCCTACGGCAAACGCCATCCGATCGCCGGCCCGGTGGGTAATTTCAAGCCGCTCGCCCTCTCCGGCCAGGATCAGCGTGTGCTCACCGACCACGTCGCCGGCGCGCATCGAGGCATAGCCAATAGCGCCGTCGGCCCGGGGTCCATCCCCGGGAGCCCGCCCGATTTCGGCCGCGCAAACACCACCGCGTCCGGCTCCGACCGCAGCACCGATCGCCAGCGCTGTCCCCGAGGGGGCATCCCGCTTGAATCGGTGATGGATCTCGGAAATCTCGGCATCAAAATCCGGCAGGGCCGCCGCCGCCAGCCTGCTCAGATGGAGCATCAGGTTGACGCCCACACTCATGTTGGCGGCCACCAGCACCGGGATCCGATCCGCGGCCGCGCGCAGACGCGCTTCTGCGTCGGCGTCGAGACCGGTCACGCCGCACACCAGTGGCGCCGATGCGTCGAGACAGGCATCAAGCACCGCCATGGTTCCGTCAGGCAGCGAGAAATCGATCACTACGTCGGCACCATCGACGGCTTCAGCCGGATGCGTCGTCAGCCACACCCCGACCGGGGACAGACCGATCAGGCTGCCAACGTCGGCCCCGTTGCGGTCATCATCGGGTGCCAGCAAGGCGCCGCCGATCCGCATATCCGGCGCCGCCGCGATCGCGCCGAGCAAAGTCCGGCCCATGCGTCCGGCAGCACCCGCAACAGCGATGCGCAACTCGCTCTCCGCATTCATGACGATGACCCCAGACGCTCGAAAAAGTCCTTGACGCCATCCAGCCAGCCACGCTCACGCGGGCTGTGACTGACGGTACTCGACTGCACGGCGTCATCAAAATCCTTGAGCAGGGCTTTCTGTTTGCGGTTGAGCTTGACCGGCGTCTCCACCACCACCCGCACCATCAGATCGCCTTCCGCACCGCCGCGCACCGGTTTGATGCCCTTGCCACGCAGCCGAAAAACCCGGCCGGACTGAGTCTCCTCCGGAATCTTCAGATTCACCTGGCCTGCCAGCGCCGGCACATCGACCGCGCCGCCGAGGACCGCGGTGGCAAAACTGATCGGGACTTCGCAGCTGAGGTCACGGCCGTGGCGCTCGAAGATCTGGTGCGGGCGCACGGCGATCTCAACATACAGGTCGCCCGGAGGCCCGCCGTTGCGGCCGGCCTCGCCCTCGCCACTTAATCGGATGCGGTCGCCGTTATCAACGCCGGGCGGCACCTTGACCGACAGGGACCGTGTTTCACGCGTCCGACCCTCGCCATGACATGCGGCGCAGGGCGTCTCGATCATCGTGCCCGTGCCGCGACAGCGCGGGCAGGTCTGCTGGACCGAGAAAAAGCCCTGCTGCATGCGCACCGAACCATGTCCGCCACAGGTATCGCAGGTCACCGGACTGCTGCCGGGCTCGGCACCGCTGCCGTGACAGGTCTCACATTCGCCCATCACCGGGATAGTGACGGTCACGGTCTCGCCAAACGCGGCCTGCTCGAGATCGAGCTCCAGTTCATAACGCAGATCCGCGCCGCGGAACACGCGCGAACGCCCACGCCGGCCACCACCGAAAATATCGCCAAAGACATCGCCGAAAATGTCGCTGAATGCATCGCCGGCGCCAAAGCCACCCGGCCCGGCGCCAGCGCCGGACAGACCGGCGTGGCCGAACTGGTCGTAGGCCGAGCGCTTGCGCGGATCGCTCAGGACTTCGTAGGCCTCTTTGGCCTCCTTGAACATCGCCACTGCATCATCCTGATCCGGGTTACGGTCAGGGTGATGCTTCATGGCCAGCCGGCGATAGGCACGCTTGATCTCGGCCTCGGTCGCATTGCGCTCCAGGCCGAGGACTTGATAGTAGTCGCGCTTTGCCATGGGACTTCCGTCTACACAAGGCCGGGTCTGGCCCGGCCGATAAACAAAGCGGCGCGGGTGAGACACCCGCACCGCTGATCAGCCGGAAATTCTACTTGTCTTCTTTCACTTCTTCGAATTCCGCATCGACCACGTCCTCGTCGGCCTTTTTCCCAGCGGTCTGAGCGTCGCCCTCGGCACCCGCCGCCTGCTCGGCCTGCTCGGCATAGACCCGCTGGGCCAGCCCCGCGGATGCCTCGGCCAGGGCCTGCGCCTTGGTCTCGATCACGCTCTTGTCATCGCTCTTGAGCGCTTCCTTCAGATCCGCCGTCGCCGACTCGATCTTGCCGCGCTCTTCCGAGGTGACTTTTTCACCGAGGTCGGTCAGTGTCTTCTCGGTGGCGTGCAGCAGCGCGTCGGCCTGGTTGCGCGTCTCGACCAGTTCGCGGAACTTCTTGTCATCGGCGGCGTGGGCCTCGGCATCCTTGACCATCTTCTCGATCTCATCATCGCTCAGACCCGAGGAGGCCTTGATGACGATGTTCTGCTCTTTACCGGTGGCCTTGTCCTTGGCTGAGACATTGAGGATGCCGTTGGCGTCGATATCAAAACTGACCTCGACCTGTGGCACGCCGCGCGGTGCCGGCGGGATGTCGGCCAGGTCGAAGCGGCCCAGGGACTTGTTGTCCTGAGAACGATCACGCTCGCCCTGCAGCACATGGATGGTCACCGCCGTCTGATTGTCGTCGGCGGTCGAAAACACCTGCTGTGCCTTGGTCGGGATGGTCGTGTTCTTCTCGATCAGCTTGGTCATCACGCCGCCCAGGGTCTCGATACCGAGTGATAACGGCGTCACGTCTAGCAGCAATACGTCTTTGACGTCGCCGGCGAGCACGCCGCCCTGGATCGCCGCGCCGATGGCCACGGCTTCGTCCGGGTTCACGTCGCGACGCGGATCCTTGCCGAAGAAATCCTTGACCTCCTCGAGCACCTTGGGCATCCGGCTCTGACCACCGACCATGATCACGTCGTCGATCTCGTTGACCGACAGACCCGCGTCCTTGACCGCCAGACGGCAGGGCTCGATGGTGCGCTTGATCAGCGGCTCCACCAGCGACTCCAGTTTGGCCCGGGTCAGCTTGATATTCAGATGCTTCGGACCGCTGGCGTCGGCCGTGATGTAGGGCAGGTTGATCTCGGTCTGCTGTGAAGAAGACAGCTCGATCTTGCCCTTCTCTGCCGCTTCTTTCAGACGCTGCATGGCCAGCGGATCCTTGCTGATGTCGATACCGCTCTCTTTTTCGAACTCGCTCGCCAGATAGCGGATGATCTGCAGATCGAAGTCCTCGCCGCCGAGGAAGGTGTCACCATTTGTGGCCAGCACTTCGAACTGGTGTTCGCCATCGACATCGGCGATCTCGATGACCGAGATATCGAAGGTGCCGCCGCCGAGGTCGTAAACCGCGATCTTGCGGTCACCGCGCTGCTTGTCCAGCCCATAGGCCAGCGCCGCCGCGGTCGGCTCGTTGATGATGCGTTTGACCTCGAGACCGGCGATCTTGCCGGCATCCTTGGTCGCCTGGCGCTGCGAGTCGTTAAAGTAGGCGGGCACGGTGATCACCGCCTCGGTGACCGGCTCGCCGAGATAATCCTCGGCGGTCTTCTTCATCTTCATCAACACCCGCGCGGAGACTTCCGGCGGCGCCATCTTCTTGCCGGCCGCCTCGACCCACGCGTCGCCGTTTTCTGCCTCGACGATGCTATAGGGCACCATGTCCTTGTCGCGGGCGACGACCTCATCGGCAAAGCGGCGACCGATCAGCCGCTTGACCGCGAACAAGGTGTTCGCCGGGTTGGTGACCGCCTGGCGCTTGGCCGGCTGGCCCACCAGGACCTCGCTGTCTTTGGTAAACGCCACGACCGAAGGCGTAGTGCGGTCGCCTTCGCTGTTCTCGATAACTTTGGGGCTGCTGCCCTCCATCACCGCCACACAGGAATTGGTGGTGCCGAGGTCGATGCCGATGACTCTGCCCATGACTTAGCTCTCCAGATCTGTTCTCAATTGGATAAAAAGGTGTGAAAAATCGCTTGTAAGCCTAGATGGGGCCGGGTGCGCGCATATCAAGGGCGGCTCAGCCGTCCAGCTCCCGGGACACGATCACCCGCGCCGGCCGCAGCAGCCGGTCATGGATGCGGTAGCCCTTCTGCACCACCATGATCACGGTCCCGGGCGGCTGCTCGGCCGTCGGCTGGGTGGCCATGGCCTCATGCTGCTCGGGATCAAAGGCGTCGCCCAGCGGCTCGATCGCCGAGATGCCGAACTTGCCCAGACACTGCTTGAGCTGCTTTTGGGTCGCCCGCATGCCGTCGGCCAGCGGCGTCTCGGCTTGTTCGGGCGGCAGCGACGCCAGACCCATCTCCATGCTGTCCGCGACCGTCAGTAGCTCGCTGGCAAAGCGTTCGGTGCCGTAGCGGTGGGCGTTCTCGACATCGCGGGCGGCACGGCGGCGCACGTTCTCCAGTTCGGCCACGGCCCGCAGACGCTGGTCATTCAGCTCGACCAGCTCTCGCTCGAGCTCCTCGCGCGACGGCGGCTGCGCGTCATCGGCAGAATCCGCCGCAGCCACCTCCTCCTGCTGATCCTGCGCAGCGGACTCTTGGGGCAGCTCGCCGGTGGCGTCCGACGGACCAGGATTCTCAATCATAAAAATTCCCCGGATAAGACAACACGTGGCTGCCAGGCCCTGGCAACCGGGACTGAGGCATTAACTCGAAACCCTGACGCGGGACTTGGGGACTAATCGCGTGAATTCAAGGCGCTGCCGAGAATTTTCGCGGTGATGTCGACGATCGGGATCACCCGTTCATAAGCCATGCGGGTGGGACCGATGACACCGAGCACCCCGACCACTTCCTCCTCGACGGTGTAGGGCGCCGCGACCACGCTGCAATCACCGAGGATCTGATAGCCGGATTCCTCACCGATAAAGATCTGCAGATTTGAACCCACCATACAGCGATCGAGCAGATGGATCAGGTCACGCTGGCGGCTGAAGGCGTCGAACAACTCGCGCAGCTTGTCGACATCGGACAGCTCGGCGAAGTCCATCAGATTGGTCTCGCCGGCCAGACAATAGCCTGACTGACCGTCGCCACCGATCTCGAACACGCGGTGCGCGATCTGGATCGTGTCGATCATGCGCTGGTTCATGGACTCACGGGTTTCCTGCAGGCCGTTGAGCAACTCCTGGCGCACACTGACCAGGGTCTTGCCGGCGAAGTGCTCATTGAGGTAGTTGGCAGCGCGGCGCAACTCGTCTTCGCCGTAGTCCCGGTCCACGTCGAGGATCCGATTTTGTACCTCTTTCTCATTGATCACCAGGATCGCCAGCACCCGCCGGTCGGACAGCGGCAAAAACTCGATCTGACGCAGCGAGCCGACCACCTGCCGGGGCAGCGTGACCACACCGGCCATGTGGGTCAGATGCGAGAGCAGACCTGAAGCCGCCTGTACCAGATCCTGGTCCGAGGATACCCGCTGGACCAGCCCCTGCTGCAGACGCGCCGTCTCGGCCCGTGTCAGGGGTTCGAAATTGACCAGGGTGTCGACAAAAAAACGATAGCCCTTGGGCGTCGGCACGCGGCCTGCCGAGGTATGGGGAGAACCGACAAATCCCATCTCCTCGAGATCCGACATCACGTTGCGGATGGTAGCCGGAGACAGATCCAGACCCGAATCCCGCGACAGGGTGCGCGATCCCACGGGCTGGCCCTCGCGGATATATCGGGAGACCAGCGCCTTGAGCAGATGCTGTGCGCGTTCCGAAAGCTCTTCGTACGCCTGGTTGCTCGCCATCAATCTCGTGATCCGCGCGACCGTAAGCGGTCGATTCCCGACGCTAGCAACCCCCAACTGGCCGGTCAAGCGAGTATGTCGCCCGCGGTTGCCCCTGCTGAGGCTGTGGGCGGATGCAGACCGATCGGGCACAATCCTGCTAATGTCGCGGCCGAGGCACCTATGAAACGCGAGTTCCGGAACATCGCCCTGACCGGCAAACAGACCGATGCACGGGTCGAGGAATCGATGCGGCTGCTGGTCCCGCATTTGCTCGACGCGGGACGGCGCGTGGTACTGGACGAGGCGATCTCGATCGATTTCGACCCCTTGCCAGTCACCCGCCTCGACCATCAATCGCTGGCCGATGACGCCGACCTGCTGGTCGCGATCGGTGGCGACGGCACCATGCTCTACGCCAACCGCCTGGCCGCGGGTGCCGGGCTGCCGTTGTTGGGGATCAACCGCGGGCGTCTGGGCTTCCTCGCCGATATCGGTACCGATGAAATGCTCGCCCGCGTCACCGAGGTGCTCGACGGCCGCTACGCCGAGGAACACCGGTTGATGCTGACCGCCGAGCTGGAGGACGGCGGGCAGACAGTGGAGGCGACAGCGCTCAATGACGTGGTCCTGCAGCGGCGCGAGACCGGTCGCATGCTGGATTTCGAAACCTGGATAGACGGTGTCTATGTCAACACCCACGGCGGCGACGGTCTGGTGGTCGCCACGCCTACCGGCTCGACCGCCTATGCCCTGTCGGGCGGTGGTCCGATCCTGCATCCCGGCGTCGGCGCCATCGCGCTGGTGCCGATCTGTCCGCATACACTCAGCGACCGGCCTCTGGTCGTCAGCGCGGACGCCAAGATCGAGGTGCGGCTGCTCGAGCACGCCGATACACGCTCCGAGGTGATCTGCGACGGCCGCGTGCTTGGCGAGCTGTTGCCCGGTCACCGGCTCACGATCACGCGCGCCTCCCGCGACGCGATCCTGATCCACCCCCGCGACCATGACTATTTCCGCATCCTGCGCTCCAAGCTGCATTGGGGTCGCGGTAATCGCCACCAGGGCGACGGCGGCCAGGGCGGCAACCGGGAGCGCTGAGCGGCATGTTGCAGCAGATCCGGGTCAGCAATTACGCGATCATCGACCAGGCCGAACTCGAACTGAGCGCCGGTCTGACCGTGCTGACCGGCGAGACCGGTGCCGGCAAGTCGATCCTGATCGATGCGCTGGGTCTGGTCCTCGGCGACCGCGCCGACGCCAGCGCTGTGCGCCAGGAGGCCAGCCGCGCCGAGATCACCGCATTTTTCGATCTCGGCGACCGCACCGATGTCCAGCGCTGGCTCGAAGATCAGGAGATGGATGCCGACGGCGAATGCGTGCTGCGCCGGGTGATCAGCCGCGAAGGCCGCTCGCGGGGATTTATCAACGGCTGTCCGGTACCGATGCAGACCCTGCGCACCCTGGGCGAGATGATGGTCGAGATCCACGGCCAGCATGAGCACCAGCATCTCACCCGTCGGGCCACGCAACGGGCCCTGCTTGACGGCTTCGGTGGCCATGCCGCGGCGGTGGCGGCCGTGCGCGATGCCGCGGCCGAGGTAAAACGCCTGGAGGATGCCTTGGAGAGCCTGCGCGCCGCCCGCGCGGACCGCGACAGTCGCCTGGACCTGCTTCGTTATCAGGTCACCGAGCTGGAGGGCCTGGGTCTCGGCGACGGTGAGGCCGAAGCGCTGGAGCTCGAGCACACGCGCCTGGCCAATACCGGCCGCCTGGCAGAGGGCGCGGATCTGGCACTGACCCAGATCTACGAAGATGACACCGGCGCCGCCCAGCAGCGGCTGGCCCGCTCCAGCGATACCCTGACCCAGCTTGCCGCGGTCGACCCGTCGCTGGAACCTCTGGGCAAGCTGTTGCAAGAGGCGGAGATCCAGGTCAGCGAGGCGGCGGACGGTCTGCGCCGATACCTGGCGGACCTGGATATGGACCCGGCCCGGCTCGAATTCGTCGGCAACCGGCTGGCCGAGATAAGCCAGCTCGCGCGCAAGCACCAGGTCGACGC